>CACXEB010000096.1 GCA_902766515.1 uncultured Eubacteriales bacterium | reverse complement strand
GGTCGAGGACGCCATCGAGGAAAACATCCCGCTGGGCCCCCTGCACAATCCGGCGAACCTGGCCGGCATCCGCGCCTGCCGGGCCGTCATGCCCAACACGCCGATGGTGGCCGTGTTCGACACCGCGTTCCATATGACGATGCCGCCCAAGGCCTACCGCTACGGCGTGCCCAAGGATTACTATACCCGCCTGAAGGTGCGCCGCTACGGCTTCCACGGCACCTCCCACCGCTATGTCAGCGGCCGCGTCGCGGAATACCTGGGCAAGAAGCCCGAAGAGCTGCGCATCATCAACTGCCACCTGGGCAACGGTTCCTCCGTGTGCGCCATCAACGCGGGCAAGTGCGTGGACACCTCCATGGGCATCACGCCACTGGAAGGCCTGCTGATGGGCACCCGCTGCGGCAGCATGGATCCGGCGGTCGTGCAGTACATCTGCAACCAGGATCATATTGACGTCAATGAAATGCTGCGCATCTGCAACAAGGAGAGCGGCCTGCTGGGCATCTCCGGCGTGAGCAGCGACATGCGCGAGGTCACCTCGGCGGCGAAGGCCGGCAACGAGGACGCGCAGATCGCGTGGGACATGCTGGTCGAAGGCGTGCGCAAGTATATCGGCGCGTATGCCGCCGTGATGAACGGCGTGGACGTGATCTCCTTTGCCGGCGGCATCGGTGAGAACGATACCGAGACCCGCGGGCGGATCCTCCAGGGCTTTGAGTTCCTGGGCGCGAAGATGGACATGGCGAAGAATGCCGCCTCCCGCGGCGTCGAGGCCGACCTGAGCGCGCCGGACAGCAAGGTGAAGATCCTGGTGATCCCGACCAACGAAGAACTGGCGATCGCCCGCGACACCCTGGCGCTCGTCACCGCCTGATCTGATCTGACGGAGGAAGAGGCCGCCGCCTCACCGGCTCGCCCCTTCCTCCGTCTTTCCATACTATTCCCCGGATCCGGGAGGATCGAGGCATACCTTCCTTGAGCATGCTGCTTTCGCTGTTGAGCAGACAGCAATTCACGAACGGCCTGATCGACCTGCGGCTGACAGGACAGGACGTCACCAGCGATGATCTCGGCATCATCGACGGTTATTTATTTCACATTTACAGACACCATGGGCTGCACAAAATGGGCTATATCAGCCTGCGTTTGGGTGAAAGCCCTTCTTTATATTATCTGGGTCACATCGGTTACCGGATCGATCCGTCCTACCGGGGCCACGGGTACGCCCGCCAGGCCTGCGAGCTGCTCCGGCCGCTGATGCTGGAACATGGGCTGCGGTCCGCAGTCATCACCACCGACCCGGATAATTTCGCGTCCCGCAGGACCTGCGAGCACCTGGGCTGCGTGCTGGAAAGCGTCGTGGACGTGCCGCCGGCCTACCGCGTATTGTGCTCCGGCTCCCAGCGCAAGTGCCGCTATATCTGGCTGAACGCCAAGGAGGCAGCGGAATGATCACCGATCTCATGGGCGTCCGCCTGCACGTCGAGCAGTACGGCAGCGCCGGCCCGCAGGTGCTGCTGCTCCATGGCTGGGGCTGCGGCATCCAGCATTTTGAGCCCATTATCCGGGACCTGCAGAAGGACCACCGGCTGACGGCGCTGGACTTTCCCGCCCACGGCAGCTCTTCCCGGCCGCCGGAGCCCTGGGACGTGCACCAATTCGCGAAGCTCACGGCGCAGCTGATCGAATCGCTGCAGCTGGCCCCCGTCCACCTGGTCGCGCACTCCTTCGGCGCGCGCGTCGCGCTGTGCCTGAGCACCGGGTATCCCGACCTGATCGGCCGCATGGTGCTGACCGGCGCCGCGGGCATCCGGCCGCCCGCCGACCCGGAACGCCAGAAAAAGTCCGCCGCCTATCAGCGGGGAAAACACCTGGCGGAGCAGTTGGGCAAGCTGCCCGGGCTGCAGAAAGCGTCCGACGCCCTGAGGGAAAAGCTGGTCCGAAAATACGGCTCCGCCGATTACGCGGCCCTCACGCCGGAGATGCGGGCCACCTTTTCGAAGATCGTCAGCGAGGACCTGAGCCCGCTCCTGCCGAAGGTACGGCACGAGACCCTTCTGGTGTTCGGGGAAAACGATACGGAAACGCCCCTGTGGATGGGCCGGAAGATGGAGAGCGAGATTCCGGACGCCGGCCTGGTGGTGTTTGAAGGCCGCGGGCATTTCGCCTACCTGGAGGAATGGCCGCGATTCTGCGCAATACTGCGCCAATTTCTGGTATAAGAGGGATTATGCAGCTGACAACTTGGTTCACACTTTTCGCGGTCGCCTGCGGGACCCTGCTTCTGTCCCGCCGGCTGCTGCATTATTTTCAGCTTGAAAGCTACCAGTTCCGGGGCTTTCTCAGGACCGTCAACCGCCAGCTGGACGGAGCGCTCCTGCCCGGCCTGCTGCTGGGGGGCTGCGTCTGCGTCCTGATGCTGCTGCGGGCGCTGATTCCTGCAGCGGCCGGCAGCGCCGGGGAAACCGTCCGGGACATCGCATTCGCCCTGGCGGTCATAGGGGCGGCCTGGCTGCTCCGCAAACGCCTGAAAGCCGGGGCGGAGAAGAAGCCCTTCCGGATGACCGCGCGCGTAAAACGCCTGGTCGTGTGCCTTGGGCTGGTCATCGCCGGCGCTTCCCTCCTGTGCGGCGTCATCCTGCGGCCGGTCGGTGTTGACGCGGTCCTGCTCAGCCTGGTGCCGCTGGCCCTGCCCATCTGGGTACTCCTGGCCGCGCTGCTGGCCTGGCCGGTGGAAAGGCTGATCTATGAGCTGTATTTCCGCGACGCGCGCCGCAAACTGCTGGCCGATGACCGGCTGATCCGCATCGGCATCACCGGCAGCTACGGGAAAACCAGCACCAAGTTCATTCTCCGGGACATGCTCAGCCAGAAATACAACGTGCTGGCGACGCCGGACAGCTTCAACACCCCGATGGGCATCACTTCCATCATCCGCTCCCGCCTGGCGCCCTCGCACCAGGTCTTTATCGCGGAGATGGGCGCCCGGCATCCGGGAGACATCAAGGAGCTGTGCCGCCTGGTACACCCGACCATCGGCGTGCTGACCAGCGTCGGCCCCCAGCACCTGGACACCTTCGGTACCATCGAGCGCATCCGTAACACGAAATACGACCTGATCCGGTCGCTGCCTGAGGACGGCCTGGCCGTATTCGCCGACGACGGCGGGATCGTTTCCGGGCTGTACGAGGAGACGGCCAAGCCGAAGCTGCTGGCCAACCGGGAGGACGCGGACGCGTGGGCATCCGACATCACCACCGACGGGCAGGGCTCCAGCTTCACCCTGCATCTCCGCTACCGGGAGCCGTTCCGCTGCACCACGCTGCTGCTGGGCAGGCACAATATCGCCAACATCACGCTGGCGGCCGCCGCGGCGGCACACCTGGGCGTGTCCAGCCGGCAGCTGCAGGCGGCGATTTCAGGCCTGCGCCCGGTGGACCATCGGCTGCAGATCGTTTCCGCCGCCAACGGCGTCACCGTGATCGACGACGCGTTCAACACCAACCCCGTCTCCTCAAAGGCCGCGCTGGACGTGCTGCGCGGGTTTGAAGGCCGCCGCATCATCGTGACCCCCGGCATGGTGGAGCTGGGTGCGGAGGAAGCGCGGTACAACCGGGAGTTCGGCGAATACATGGCGGACTGCGTCGACCTGGCGCTGCTGGTCGGACCGCACCATACGGAGCCGATCCGCGAGGGGCTGATCGGCAAGGGCTTTGACCCGGAGGCGATCCGGACCTTCCGCACCCTGCAGGAGGCCGTCGACGCGCTCCATGCGCTCAACCAGCCGGGCGACGTGGTCATGTACGAAAACGACCTGCCCGATTCATATACGGAGGAATGACATGAGCAAACTGCATTTGGGCGTCCTGTACGGCAGCCGCAGCTGCGAGCATGAGGTTTCCATCATTTCCGCGCTGCAGCTGATCCGCGCCATCGACCGCTCGAAGTACGATGTGACCCCGGTCTATATCACCCAGCACGGCGAATGGTTCACCGGCGACGCGCTGATGGACATGAAGCTGTACACCAATTTCGATCCCTACAAGGCGGGCCTCAAGCGCGTCCAGCTGGACCTGACCGCCGGCTCCGGCGCCCTGGTGCACTATGAGCCGGGCAAGGGCCTGCTGCATGGGCTGCGGGAGGAGATCGTCGCCCGCATTGACTGCTTCATCCCGGTCTTCCATGGCCTGCACGGCGAGGACGGCTCCGTCCAGGGCCTGCTGGAGCTCGCGAACATCCCTTATACGTCGACCGGGATCGCCGGCTCCGCCATCGGTATGGACAAGATCATCATGAAGCGCTTTTTCCAGGGAATGGGCTACCCGGTCCTGAAGGGCGTGGAGTGCATCCGCAGGGACTGGCAGAGCGCCCCGGACGGCCTCCTGGACCGCGTGGAAGCGGCTCTCCCCTACCCAGTCTTTGTCAAGCCCGCCTGCCTCGGCTCGTCGATCGGCGTCAGCCGGGCCGACGACCGCGATTCGCTGCGGGAAGCCCTGGAGCTGGCATTCAGCTATGACCGCCGGGTGCTGGTGGAGGAAGGCCTGGACCGCCCCATTGAGATCAACTGCTCCGTCCTGGGCTGGGAAGGCGAGACGGAGACCTCCGTGCTCGAGATGCCGCTGACGGATACCGGCACCCTCGGCTTTGAAGAGAAGTACCTGCGCGGCAGCGGCTCCTCCAAGGGCATGGCCTCGATGGGCCGCGTGCTGGAGCCGGAGATCGGACAGGAGCTCAGCGACCGCATCCGCGGGCTGGCGACGGAGATCTTCCGGGCGCTGGACTGCAAGGGCGTCGTCCGGATCGACTTCATGATCGACCGGACCTCCGGCGACCTCTATATCACTGAGATCAACACCATCCCCGGCTCCCTGGCCTACTACCTGTGGACCAAAAAGGGCGTCACCTATGCCCAGCTGATCGACCGGATGGTCGCCTGCGCCATGGACGCCCAGCGCGAAAAGGATGAAAACAGCTTCGCTTTCCGTTCCGATATCCTCGCCAACGTCCAGCTGGGCGGCAAGGCCGGGAAAGCCGGGAAGCTCTGACCATTTGCTTGATTTCTGCCACCGGCGTTTTATACAGCGCCCGGTGTTTTTTTGTCCTCTTTTGTCACATATTTCAAGTTTCTCGCGTTATACAGGGTGAAAGGGGGCAAACAGATGACGCTTTCAAGCGAAGATTCAGCGTGCCGCTGTCCAGCCTGGTATCAGCAAAACGCAGGCCTGATGCTGCATGCCGCCCGCCGGTATGCCGGAACAGATGCGGAAGATGTGGTTTCCGAATGCGTGCTGTCGCTCCTCCGTCAGAGCGTGAAGCTGGATCAGATGAACGCGGAAGAACAGGCACGCTACATTGTCATCGCCGTACGGCACGCCGCTGTCAGCTGGCTGCGCAGACGCCGCCGCGAAATCCCGCTATCCCGCACCGATCCGCAGGAGCCCTCCGCGCCCGATCACGCACAGCCGGAGAATCACCTGGAGCTTTCGGAACAGCTTCAATTGCTGCGTCAGGCGCTCGGCGCGCTGCCGGAAAAGGAAAGGCTTGCGCTTCAAATGAAGACAGTTGAAGGCCTGACCGACCGGGAAATCGCGAAGCTGACGGGTCTGAGCGCTGTCAGCGTCAGACAGTATGTGGCGCGCGCCAGAAAGAAGCTCAAAGCACAGCTCGGATTCAACAGGAGAAATGACCTATGAAAGACACGTCGGAACTTGAAGCCCTGGAGGACGCGCGCCTGACAGCAATGCTGCGCCATCTTGCCGCGCTGCAGGAAGATGCGGAAATCGAACAGCTGCTGTCAGAGCCCGTACCGCTCCCCTCCCCCGATGAGGAAGCCGCCCTCCGCAGGATATACGTCATCGCCGGGCAACAGCTGATACAGGAACAGAAGCAGCTAAGGAAAAGGCAGAAAAGAACCGCCATCCGGCGGACGGTTAAGCGGCTGGTGAACGCGGCGGCGATGGTCTCACTGATCCTGACGCTGATCACCGCGGCAGGATTCACTTTCTCCCCTTCATTCCGCGCAGCCGTTACAAATCTGATGGTGGAAGCAGCCGCCCGGGATCAGCAGACGCCCCTTCACGCCCAGCAGCAGGAGCAGCCATCGCAGGCCCCGACCTTCAGAAACTACGACTCATGGCCCGCTTTTCTGTTGGAGGAATTGGGCATTTTGGAAGAAGGAAAACCCTTTCCTGATCTTGGGTGATACATATCAGTTGGCAGGTGCCATCCCACAGATGAAAGGTAGGTAGTATTAACCATGATCACAAATTATAAGCAGCCTGTTCTTTATATATCTGTGATCGTTATAGTCTGCACTGCTTTGTTCCTGTGCCTGTGCCCGCTGCCCAGGGCACAGGCAGAAGAGATACCGTTGCGAATTCTGGCCGATTATCCTGAAAGAGGTTTTTATAACAAAGGTACGCCGTGCGAATATACCTATGATTCGGATGCCGCCGCGTCCATGCTTCTGGCGCTTGCCGATGGGATTGCGGATTATGATCTGTTTCTCATTCGTGCCGATAAAGTGCTCTATCAGCTCCGTGAAAAATGTACGACCTATCCCATTGATACCGATCAATCTGACCTGTTGCCGGAAGGGATCCGTCAGTCGCTCACCAAAGATGGCCATCTGGTCGCTGTGCCATTGGAGTTGTTTCCTAATTATTGGGGGATTGATCAGGCAAGGCTGCAGGCACTGGGATTCCCGCCTGTCACCAGTTATGAAGAGCTGATAGACGTCCTCCCGGCGCTCGCGGAGATGAAGCTGCCTGATGATACAGGCATTATAGGCACCTTTGGCGCTTCAAGGGAATCCATTCTTGATCAGTATATGATGGACTGGATTCGAGCCTGCCGTTATGCGAAAAAGAAGCCCGACTTCCACAGCGCACAGTTTCAGCGCTTCATCACAGAGTCGCTCATGAAG
>CACXEB010000095.1 GCA_902766515.1 uncultured Eubacteriales bacterium | reverse complement strand
GTGGAAGAGCCGAACAGCTTCATCACGGGTTACATCCCGGTGACGAAGGGCGACGTCATCCTCCTGAACCTGAACAGCGACCGGCGCGCGGCCTTCGTGAAGTACGCCGCGTATGACAAGAACAAGGGCTGGCTGCAGACCGTGAAGACCAACTTCGTGTCCGAGCTCACCTTCACGGCGTCCGATACCGGCTTCGTCCGCCTGTCGGTATACGGCCGCATCTTCAAGTCCAGCGCCACGGTGTATATCCACCCGGCCCTCCGCCTGTCCGCGGACCAGCAGCTTGAAGAGACCGTGATTCCCATGGTGACGGATGCGAAGGGCCAGCAGGATGCCTTCAACGCGACGTACCTGTCCAATGAGATCATCGAGCTGTTCAACCCGAACGATCCGGAATTCCTGCTCAACCAGGGCTTCCAGCAGCTGACGGAAACGATCGTGCCGGACGAGGGCTCCTTCCTGACCGGCTATATCCCGGTGGTCCGGGGCCAGGTCGTGGTCGTCACCATCAACGCCGCCTCCGCCTTTGCCAAGTACGCCATGTTCGATGCTGATAAGAACTGGCTGGGGACCACCCGTGTAGACAACCCCACCGTGCTCGTCATCCCGATCACGGATACCGGTTACTTCCGCTTCCACGGCTATGGCCGGGCGCTGAACAACACCACCATCCAGATCCCGACGGTCACGAAGCTGGATATCAGCGCCGTGTCCGGCAACATCGACGGCCGCCTGAGCCGCCTGGAAAGCGTCATGCCCAACAGCCGCCAGCTGGATGTCGTGATCTTCATGGGCCAGTCCAACATGGCCGGCCGCGGCATCGTGACGGATGAGCATCCTGAGGACGCGCCGGCCGTGATCGAAGGCGCCGGATGGGAATTCCGCGCCGTGACCGATCCGACCAGGCTGTATGAAATCACCAAGACCTTCGGCCTGGACGAAAACGTGACCGATGCGATCAACGATGGCAGCAACAAGACGGGTGGCCTGGTGCCCTCTCTGGTGAACGCTTATTACACCCACAACGGCTATGTGCCGATCGTCGCGATCTCCGCCAGCGAGGGCAATACCTCCATCAGCGACTGGCAGGCCGGCAGCCCGCGCCTGGACGACGCGATCAGCCGCCTGCATACCGCCGTGGCCTGGCTGCACGCCAACGGCTATGAGATCCGCCACCAGTTCATGGTCTGGTGCCAGGGCGAGGGCGACACGATGCAGACCCGTGACTGGTATGTGGAAAACTTCGACAGCATGCTGGCGGAAATGAAGACGGCCGGCGTGGAGAAGTGCTTCCTCATCCGGATCGGCAACAGCAATCCGGGTTCCCAGAACAGCATCCTGATGATGTCCTACCAGAACTATATCTGCCAGACGCACCGCGACGTGGTCCTGGTGGCCAACACCTTCTCCACGATGCTCGACCGGGGCCTGATGAAGGACAACGAGCACTACTTCCAGCAGGGCTACAATGAGTGCGGCGAGGATGCCGGCGTCAACATGGCGTACTATGTCTCCACCGGCAAGGAGCCGATGATGTACGACCAGCAGTTTGACTTCATGTACTATTCCAAGGTCAACTGATTCAAGAATTCTGTTCCTGATTGATTGGTCCAGGCCGTGCGCCGGACATGCGTTTGCGTATCCGGTGCACGGCCGATAAAAAGAATGATTCTCAGAACTGCCACCCCGGACATTTATGCGTATCAAATGCTGGAAGGGCTCAAACAGCGTACGACGTGAGGGTCCTTCGGCACAGCATATCCAACCATCATGATGAGGAGGAAACCCAAATGGCAAATCGTATGGCACTGAATGATGATCAGCTGGATCAGGTGACCGGCGGCGCTTTCAATTTCTACTCCAGGGACGGCCAGAAGCAGGTCTACGTAGACGGCATCGGCACGTTCAACTGCAGTGACAGCGCGTCTGCCTGGATCATTTCCCAGGTTACCAGCGGCAACGCTTCTCCCGCTTCTGTCGTGGAGGAAGCTGTTGCGCAGGGCCTGCTCTGGAAGTAATCTGACCGGCGGGTCCGCCGCGGCGGACCCATCACACGCACGGACCGGCGGCATGCCGCCGCGTGTCCGGATCAATAGCCTGCCGGGATCGGCGGCTGCCTGCGGGCAGTCCGGAACGGTCCCGGGAGGCTATTCGTAATGTATGGAATAACCAGGGAAGTAAGCGGAATGACACCCGAAGGAACAAATCTTTTCCCCCTGATCAGGGCGATTTTCTGGGGGACGCCCGTGCCTGCGGCGGACCGGACCACCTTTGAGGAGATGAAGGCGCACGGCATCCATGTGCTGGCGGCGCCGCTTTTGAATCAAATGTCCCTGCCGGAGGATGTCTGCCGGGAATGGGACCGGGCGATCGTCACGCGGATCGGGCAGTACATGCGGTATGTCCGCGCCCAGGCCAGCCTGCCGGTGACGGTTCCCTATGTCATTCTCAAGGGAACCTCCGCGGCGCAGTATTATCCCCATCCGGAATACCGGGCGATGGGGGATATCGATATCATGACCGGCCACGGGGATTTCCAGGCGGCCTGCGGCGCGCTGCTGCAGGCCGGCTTTGAGGAAAAAACCAATGTGCTGTACATTGAGCGGGCGCGTCACCG
>CACXEB010000094.1 GCA_902766515.1 uncultured Eubacteriales bacterium | reverse complement strand
GACGTAGCGGCGCTACGTTGACCGCAGTGCAGCGCAGCTGGGGCGAAAAAGGCGCTTACAGATATATATGGTGCAGACGGAAAGCAGTATTACTTGACAATATGGTGAAACCGCAGTATAAAGATAGCAAAGCAGAAAGGCCGCACTTCCGGTTCCAGGGTGCTGCTATTCCGCGAATCGGGCGAACGAAAAATCATGCTTCATAAGCCTCCTCCGTGGGATATCATGAAGCTTTACGCCGTCAGGGATTTCCTGGACGCTCTGCAAAGGAACGGTGATATCAAGTGAAAAACATTCTGGAATACAAAGGCTATTTTACCCGGGTCGAATACAGTGTGGAAGACAGGGTACTGCACGGCAAAATCGAAGGCATTCAGGATCTGGTCAATTTCGAATGCGATCAGGCAGACCAGGTGGAAGAACAGTTTCACGAAGCCGTTGACGATTATCTGGCTTACTGTGAAGACCTGGGGAAACAGCCTGAGAAGCCCTATCGCGGCGTTTTCAACATTCGTATCAGTCCGGAGCTTCATCGCCGCGCTGTGATGGAAGCCGCCCGGGAGGGAGTTACCCTGAACCAGTTTGTAGCCACGGCCGTGGAGACAAGGCTGGCATCCCTCTGACACCGGCATCATGATCATTTATCATTGCTGAAAGGAGACGCTGTCACAATCGCGACGGCCAGCCTGACGACAGCCAAAGAGGCCAGCATGATCTCAGAAAACTGAGAAAAGCCGGCCTTTTTGTATTCTGTTCTGCCATGAGGTTCCGTCACAGGGGGGACGCGAGTCCCCCATGCGGTACGTCAGTACATGTAATAGTCGTCAACAGCCCAATCCTTGACCCACGCCCGGCGCCATTTTTGGATGCCGTAGTCGTAGAACTCGATCTGGATGTAGTCGCCGTAGGAACCGTAGACGTAGCCGTAGATCGTGCAGGATACGCCGGCAGGAACATTGCGGCTCATGCGGGCGGCGTTGTCGCTGGGGGCGTAGTAGGCTTCGATGGAGCGGCTGGTGCTGCAGCTGCCGATAACGCTCTCGTTCGGCAGGGAATTCAGGCCGAGGCCGTCGAAGCGCTTCAGGCCCGTATAGGCGGTATATTCCGCACCCTGGTATGTGAAGCGCACCTGGATCCACCAGATCTCGTTGCGGCTGTCCCAGGCCTTGCTCATGGCGCGCACGGACGTGCTCTGGGGGAACGTGCCCGGCTCGTCGTACTGGGTACCCGGACCGGTGCGGGTGGCCATCCTGCGGTTCAGCGTGGCGCGGACGTTGGCGTAGTCGGTGTAATCGTCAAATCCGGCCAGGCCGGGGCAGGCGCTCAGCAGCAGCGCACAGCACAGCAGCAGCGCCGCTGCGCGGCGGCTCATCACAGACATCATTCGCATGCTCATGGTTCGTTTCTCCTTCCTGCTCCGTCGGGGAGCTTACACCAGGAATATCCGCGGGAGGAGGAAAGGTTACAGGGAGCGGGAAAGATTTTCACATCATCATGGCATATTTCGTCACTGCGACCTTTCTGACGCGCTGATCATCGCCCGGTATACCGATCCAGAGTGGTCGAAAGCTCCGTTTTTTTGTCAGGGTTGTTGCAACAGCCCCATGCGATCTGATCAGATCAGGAATGCCTTTTGCAAAGCGGGGAAGTATACCACGAAGAAAATCACGATGATGGCCAGGATGATCACTGCCAGAATGATGTTTTTGATCATGCGGGCTTTTTTGGTGCGCTCGCGGCTGTCGGCAAACTGCTGTTCGCTCATGCGGCCGTACTGGATCATCTTCAGGATGCTGTAGATCAGGTAGATGGCCAGCAGACCCATCAGGATCCACAGCGCGATCTTGTAGATCGGGGTGCCGACTTCAAACTTGACATTCTCGCCGCCCAGGCCGTTGACCGCCAGGCTGTTGGCCTGCTGGTACAGCACCCGGTGCATGGCGTTGCGCAGGTAGGCGCGGCACCAGTTCTGCTTCACGTCGGAGAGCTTCAGCTCGCTGGTGGAGAG
>CACXEB010000093.1 GCA_902766515.1 uncultured Eubacteriales bacterium | reverse complement strand
GGAAGGCACTGGCGTTGTCGGTCATGATCTCGCTCAGGTACAGCCCTGCCGCGCTGGATTCGCCATGGCCCGCGTTGACGGCCTTGACCACCGGCTTCTTGGGCATCAGAAGCACCATCGCCAGCACCGCGATGCCCAGGATCAGGATCAACGGCAGCCTGTTTTCTTTTTTATTGTAGTGATTCGTTCTGCTCATACACTGAACGCTTGCTCCTCCTGTCAGCTGTGGCGCGTCCGCCGCATGGGACGACGGATGCGATTATAGCATACTTTTTCAGCGAGGACAACTGCCGGAAATGAATTTTAACAAAAGACATTTTTGAATCTGCGCTATTGACGGAAAATTGCAAAAAACATATAATGATATGGTCTGTCTGCGGCCGGGGAACGCCCGTACGGCGGCCGCGGTACGGACAAGCAGGACATCGGAGGCGGACATGAAGGTTGGCGTTGTTTCACTGGGGTGCGTCAAAAACCAGGTAGACACGGAGCAGATGATCTATCTGCTGCTGGGCGAGGGATATGAGCAGACATCGGACGCCCGGGAGGCCGATATCATCCTGGTCAACACCTGCGGCTTTATCGAGTCGGCCAAGCAGGAATCCATCGACGCCATCCTGGACATGGCCCGGATGAAGCAGGAGGGACGCTGCCGCGTGCTGTGCGTCACCGGCTGCCTGGCGCAGCGGTACGCGAAGGAACTGCTTGCGGACATTCCGGAGATCGACTGCCTGCTCGGGGTCGGCCAGTACGCGCACCTGCCGGACATGCTCAGGCAGGCGCTGGACGGAGAACGGCCGTCCGACACCGGGCGCAGCAGCGGGTTCCTGGAATGCGGCCGCGTGCTGACGACGCCGCCTTACACCGCGTATATCAAGATCGGGGACGGCTGCGACAACCGCTGCACCTTCTGCGCGATCCCGCTGATCCGCGGCTCCTACCGCTCCCGCCCGCGGGAAGCGATCCTGGACGAAATGCGGGCGCTGGCCGCGCGCGGTGCGCGGGAACAGATCCTGATCGCCCAGGATACCACGCGGTACGGCCGGGATACCGGCGATACCCTGGCTTCACTGCTCCGGGAAGCGGCACGGATCGACGGCATCGACTGGCTTCGCGTGCTGTATATGTACCCGGACGAGGTGACCGGCGAGCTGCTTGAAACCATGGCAGCGGAGGAGAAGATCGTTCCCTACCTGGACCTGCCGCTCCAGCACGCCTCCCAGCCGCTGCTCAGGAAAATGAACCGCCGGGGCGGCATGCGCGAAACGCGGGACCTGCTGCGCCGGGCGCGGGACATGGGCTTCTGCCTGCGGACGACCTTTATCGTTGGGTTCCCCGGCGAGACGGACGCGGACTTTGAGGAGCTGATGGCCTTTACCCGCGAGACGGCGTTTGACCGCATGGGCGCCTTTGTGTACTCGCCGGAGGAGGATACGCCAGCTGCCGCGATGCCGGACCAGGTGCCCGAAGACGTGGCGCGGGCAAGGCTGGACCGCCTGATGACCCTGCAGGCCGGCATCAGCCTGCAGCGGAACAGGGACCGCGTGGGGAGCGTCTGCCGCGTCCTGGTGACCGGCAGGGAAGGCGGCGTCTATACCGGGCGCAGCGCCTTTGAGGCGCCGGACGCCGACGGCATCATCCGCTTTACGGCCGGCACGCCGCTGACGCCGGGCACATTCGCCGACGTGCGGCTGACCGGCGCGGATACCTATGATTTGAAGGGTGAAGCGCTGACATGAATACGCCAAACAAGCTGACCATCCTCCGTGTGCTGCTGATTCCGGCGATCTGCGTGCTGATCGCGCTGCGCGAATACCTGGGCGCGGCGGTCTGCTTCGCGGCGGCGGCCCTGACGGATTTCCTGGACGGGATGATCGCGCGCCGCTGCAACCAGATCACGGTGTTCGGCAAGTTTCTGGATCCGGTGGCGGACAAGCTGCTGGTCCTCACGGCGATGATCATGCTGTGCGGCCAGGGCATGCTGCCCGCCTGGGCGGTGGCGGTCGTGGCCGCGCGGGAGCTGGCCGTGGACGGCCTCAGGCTGGTGGCGAACAGCAGCGGAACGGTCGTCGCGGCGAAGCTGCCCGGAAAGATCAAGACTACGCTGCAGCTCCTGTGTGTGCTGTCGGCGCTGCTGCTGGGCAAACACCTGGCCACGGACATCCTGACGGCGGCCATGGCGGCGATGACGGTGTTCTCCGGCGCGCTGTACTTCAGGGAGCTGTGGAAATACGTCTGGAAGCCGGAAGAAAATACGGAAGCAAAGATGGAAGAAACGAAATAATATGATCACCGGCGGATCGTCCGCCGACGCAAAGGAGTAAATCATGGCGAAGAAAGCGACAGATGAGAAAGTCCTGATGACGTCCAGCAACACCAACGAGGAGAAGGCGAAAGCCCTGGAGGTGGCGCTGAGCGCGCTGGACAAGCAGTTCGGCAAGGGAACGGTCATGAAGCTGGGCGACCGCGCGACGCTGAAGGTCGACGTCGTGTCCACCGGCTGCCTGGACCTCGATTTTGCCCTGGGTGTCGGCGGCGTGCCGCGCGGCAGGATCATCGAGGTGTACGGTCCGGAATCCTCCGGCAAGACGACGCTGGCGCTGCAGCTGGTGGCCCAGGTGCAGAAGGGCGGCGGCCTCGCCGCGTACATTGACGTGGAACATGCCCTGGACCCGCAGTACGCGAAAAACCTGGGCGTGGACATCGACAACCTGTACATCAGCCAGCCCAGCACGGGCGAGGACGCCCTGGAGATCGCGGAAGCCCTGGTCCGTTCGGGTGCGATTGAAATCATCGTGGTGGACTCCGTGGCCGCGCTGGTCCCGCGTCAGGAGATCGACGGCGAGATGGGCGACAGCTTCGTGGGCCTGCAGGCGCGCATGATGAGCCAGGCCATGCGCAAGCTGGCCGGTGTGGTCAACAAGACAAATTCCATCGCGCTGTTCATCAACCAGCTGCGCGAGAAGGTCGGCGTCATGTACGGCAATCCGGAGACGACCCCGGGCGGCCGGGCGCTCAAGTTCTACGCTTCCGTCCGCATGGACATCCGGCGCGGCGAGCCGATCAAGAACGGCTCCGAGGTGATCGGCAACCGGACCAAGATCAAGGTGGTCAAGAACAAGGTGGCGCCGCCGTTCCGTTCCTGTGAGGTAGACCTGCTGTACGGCCAGGGCATCAGCACCGAAGGCTCCTTGCTGGATATGGCGGTGGCCAAGGACATCATCCAGAAATCGGGCTCCTGGTTCTCCTACAAGGACCAGCGCATCGGCCAGGGGCGCGACAACACGCGCATCTACCTGAAGGAGCACCCGGAGGTCGCGGCGGAGATCGAGCAGACGCTGCGCCGGGAGTTTGAGCAGGACATCCCCGTGAACGCCGAGGAGAACCCCGGCGAGATTCCCGAAATGCCCGATGCGATGATGGACGATGACGCCTGATGAACATCGGTGAGATCCTGCATCGCAACCAGCTGTCCAGCTGCCGGCTCTGCCGCATCGCCGTCGAGGACCTGAGCGTCGTCCGGGAAGGGGATACCCTGCTGAGCCATGTGTCCCTGCACATCCATTGCGGCCGGCTGACCGCCCTGGTCGGGCCGAACGGCGCGGGCAAGACGACCCTGATCCACGCCCTGCTGCACCAGACGGGCTATTCGGGCCGCGTCCAGCACCAGGATGCCCAGGGGCGGCATATGGGGGCGATCCGGACCGGCTATGTGCCGCAGCATTTTCCCTTTGACAGGCAGATGCCCGTCACCGTGGAGGATCTGATGGCGGGCTTCCTGACCCGTCGGCCGGTCTGGCTGGGCATCAGCGCGAAAACGCGGGAGCATATCCGCTCCCAGCTGGCGCTGGCGCATGGCGAAGGGCTGATCAAGCGCCGCCTGGGCGCGCTGAGCGGCGGCGAGTTGCAGCGCGTGCTGCTGGCTTTGGCCCTGGATCCGCTGCCGGACCTGCTGATCCTCGACGAGCCCGTGTCCGGCGTGGACCAGAACGGCCAGGGCCTGTTTCTGGAGCTTGTCGCGGAGCTGGTGAAGGAGCATCACCTGGCGATCCTGCTGGTGACGCATGACTGGGCGCTGGTCCGCCGGTACGCCGACGACGTGATCCTGCTGGACAAATCGGTCCGGGCGGAAGGAAGCCCGGAAGAGGTGTTCGCCAGCGACGCGTTCCGCGAGCTGTTTCCCGCAGCCGGTCCCGTGCAGGATTGAGGAGGCGCAGCATGGATACGATTTACCGCGTCATGGACGCCCTCCTTCCATTTGAGTTTCTCCATTATTCGTTCATGAAGAACGCGCTGCTGGCGATGCTGCTGCTGACGCCGCTTCTGTCGCTGCTGGGCACCATGGCGGTCAACCAGCGGATGGCGTTCTTCTCGGACGCGCTGGGCCACAGCGCGCTGGCGGGCGTCGCCATTGGCATGCTGCTGGGCGTGAAGAACGTCACGCTGAGCCTGGTGGTGTTCGGCGTCCTGTACGCCCTGCTGGTCAGCACGATCAACCGTTCCAGCGCGGCCACCAAGGATACGACGATCAGCGTCTTTTCCTCGATGGGCATTGCGCTGGGCCTGCTTCTGCTGTCCCGCGGCGGCAAGTTTTCCAGCTACACCTCGCTGCTGACCGGCGATATCCTCTCGATCGGGGCCGGCGACCTGATGGGCCTGCTGGCCGGCCTGGTCATCGGCATCGGGGTATGGGTCCTGATGTATAACCGCCTGCTGCTGAGCGCGGTCAGCCCGGAGCTGGCCGAAAGCCGCGGTGTCCCCACCAGGCGGCTGGAATACGCGTTCGCGGTCATCGTGGCTGTCGCGGTCATGCTGGCGATCCGCTGGGTGGGCGTGCTCCTGATTAACGCGCTCCTGATCCTGCCCGCGGCGGCGGCGCGCAACATCGCCCGCAGCGCCGCGCAGCACGCGCTGTGGTCTGTCGTCTTCGGCCTGGTGAGCGGGGTGGCCGGCCTGGTGATCAGCTATGGCATGAATACCGGTGTCGGCGCGGCGGTCGTCCTGTGCGCCGGCGTGATCTACTTCGCCACCCTGCTGGTCCATCGCTTTATCAACAACTGACACTGTGAATAACTGAGAAAGAGAAAACACCTGATATGCTGTATCATGATTCCCGCGCGGCGGAATGCCGCGCGCCGCTGGGGTCGGTGCCTTGCGGCAAACCGGTCAGACTGAGGCTGTTCGGAACTGAAAACATGTCGCGCGTCAGTCTGATCCTGACCGTCAATGGCAAACGCAGCACGCTGGATATGCTTCGAGCAGATCCGGGGAGTTATGAAATCCGTCTCATGATGCCGGACGAGCCGGCCATCGTGCAGTACTTTTTTTATATTCAGAATCCGGAAGGCGCCGGTGAGTATTACGGCAACGCGTGGGACGGCATGGGCGGCGTCGGCGTGACCTGTGGGCCGGAGCCTGTCCCGTACCAGGTGACCGTCTATGACCCGGCGTTCGCGACGCCCGAGTACCTGCGGACCGGCGTCATGTACCAGGTGTTTCCGGACCGTTTTTACCGCGAGCATCCGCCCGTGACGAAGCGGACCAACTGCATGCTCCATGAAAACTGGGATGAACCGCCGGTCAAGCGGGTCATGGCGGTCAAGGAGACGGACAATTACGCGCTCGACTTTTTCGGCGGCACGCTGAACGGCATCCGCCTGAAGCTGCCCGTCCTGCAGGACCTGGGGGTCACGGTCCTGTACCTCAACCCGATCTTCGAGTCCCGGACCAACCATCGCTACGATACCGGGGACTATACCCGCGTTGACCCGATGCTCGGCACGGAGGCGGATTTCCGCCTCCTCTGCAAGGACGCGGAGCAGCGGGGCATCCGCGTGATCCTGGACGGTGTATTCAGCCATACCGGCGTGCAGAGCAGGTATTTCAACCCGACCGGCCGCAGCGCCGGCGCCGGCGCTTACCAGAGCAGGCGCAGCCCCTATTATTCATGGTACCATTTCCGCCACTGGCCCGAGGATTACCAGTGCTGGTGGAACATCCGCTCCCTGCCGGAACTGGACAAGAACAATCCGGCGGTCCGGGAATATTTCCTGGGGGAAAACGGCATCGTGCGCCGCTGGCTGCGCGCCGGGGCGAGCGGC
>CACXEB010000092.1 GCA_902766515.1 uncultured Eubacteriales bacterium | reverse complement strand
TACCGGTTTGTATCAAATCGCGGTACCGGACAGCGTCAATGCCATTGGCGACGATGCCTTCGGCGGCTGCAGCAACGTGATACTTCTTGTCGTCCCCGACAGCTATGCGCATCAGTATGCCGTCGCGAACGGGATTTCCTGTCACACCGTGATCCATCATCCGGCATCCGGCGATCTGCCGGAGTCATCCCACCCCTGCAGCCCAGTCTATGAAGAAACCTGGACGTATGTCTATCCGGGCGAAGCGGCGTACCTCAGGATCAGCTTTTCCGCCGATTCACAGATCGCGGATCAGGACACGCTGACAATCAGCCAGTATTCATACGTCGAAGATACCGGGGAATACAGCACCGCAGTCCTCAGTCAATACTTTGGCAGGCAGCTGGGCGGGCTGACCGTCTGCGTTCCCAATGACGATGGGGTCGTATTCGGTCTGTACGCCAGGAGCAGCGCTTACGGTTTCCGCGTCACCGCGATTGAACCGGCCACGGCAGAGGAATACAGCCAGCCGAGATACATCGTTGAAAACGGGACCCTCATCGCCGCCAGCAACCTGTATAGCCCGATGACGATCCCTGAAGTCATCGACGGCCAGACGATCACCGGGATCGGTCCGTATGCCCTTGCAAGCAATCTCTATCAGCGGAGCATCACCATGCCGGATACGGTCACCACCATCGGCGAAAACGCGCTTGGCGGAATCATGCTGTCCCATATCGGCCTGCCGAAAAACCTGAAGACCATCGGCGATTCCGCCTTTGCTTATTGCGACCTGGGCCGGGACGGGCCCATCGTCATCCCGGACGGCACGGAAACCATCGGCAGCTACGCCTTTGCGTACAATGAAAGCCTGACAGCTGTCGTCATCCCGGCAAGCGTGACCTCCATCGGCGTGCACGCGTTCGATCCATCCGAGTGGGCGGAGGAGCCCGTAACGCTTCACGTGGTCAGCGGCAGCTATGCCCATCAGTACGCCGTGCAGTATGGGGTCCCCTTTGAACTGTACGCGCCGCAGGAGGGTAGTTTCACCTGCGACATCGACGACGGCCGGGCCATCATCACAGGCTATACCGGCAGCGGGTCCGTCATTACGATTCCTTCGGAGATCGACGGGTATCCCGTCACCGGCATCGCTTCCCTCGGCGGCGACCCGATCGATCCCACGCCCGCCGCCGGCATGACACATATTACGATCCCCGAAGGGGTGACCTGGCTCGGTGAAAACGCGCTTGCTTTTTGCAGGGCATTGGAATCGGTCGACGTGCCCGAGAGCCTGACAAGCATCGGAAGCTTCGCCTTCAGCGGCTGCAGTCAACTGACAGGCATCACGATCCCGAAGGGCGTCAGCAGCATCGGCACGAATGTGTTTGACGGCTGCGAAAGCCTGGCCGACATCACGGCAGCTTCAGACAATGCTCATTTCTTTTCGCTGAACGGCATCCTGTATGATCATACGATGACAGCTGTCATTGCCTGCCCGCCGGCCATGACGGGATCACTGTCCGTCCCGGGCAACGTCACGACCATTTCGGATGGCGCTTTTTCCGGATCACGCTTGACTCAGATTTCTATTTCTGCCGGAATGACCTCCATTGGAAACTGGGCCTTCTATAACAGCAGCATCACCGGGATGAACCTGCCCGATACAGTCAGCGTGATCGGTGACAACGCCTTTGGCAACTGCTATGGTCTCACAGGCTTTACCGTGCCGAACGGCGTTTCTTCGCTCGGGCGCGGCACCTTCGAGTTCTGCGAAAACCTGACCTCCGTCGATTTGCCCGCTTTCCTGACCGGCATCGGAGATTCGGCTTTCAACGGCTGCATCGGACTGGCCGCTGTCAACTATGCAGGGAATGTGGAGGATGTACCCCAAATCACCATCGGAGCATACAACGGTCCCCTGCTGGCAGCGGATTGGACCTGCGCAGACGGCGTTTATTCCTTCAGCTTCGAAGGCACCCTGGGCGACGACTTCGCCTGGACCTATTCAAACCATGTACTGACAATCGCCGGAGACGGCGCTCTGGTCAGGGACGGCGAGCCGTGGAACGGCTTTGAGAACGGAATCCAAACCATCGTACTGCAGGGAAATATCACTTCCATCGGCGATCAGGTTTTCAGCGGCCTGTTTGAGCTGACCGACATCAGCATTCCCGATACCGTCACCGCCATCGGTGACAGCGCTTTCAGCTGGTGCACCGGTCTGGTTTCCATCGATATTCCCGCAAGTGTCACCGGCATCGGCGACCGGGCATTCTCTGATTGCTTCAGTCTGCTGAATATCAATGTGGCCGATGGCAACACGGCCTATGCCTCCCCCGACGGGGTATTGTTCAATAAAGCGCTCAGCGAACTGATCGTTTATCCCCAGGGCAGAGCGGGCGCCTATACCGTTCCGGACACCGTGACCGCGATTCGTGACAGCGCTTTCTGCGACTGCTATGATCTGACAGCGATCACACTCCCGGATGCCCTTGTCAGCATTGGCAGCAACGCGTTCTATCGCTGCGCGTTCGACCGGATCGTGATTCCGCAGGGCGTGACCGCCATCGGAGACTGGGCATTTGACGAATGCCGGAATCTCGTCTCGGTCACGATCCCGGCCGGCGTGACGGAGATCGGCAGCGAGGCCTTCCACAGCTGTCATGATTCGCTGATCCTGAGCGTGCGCGAGGGCAGCTATGCCCATCAGTACGCCGTTGAAAATGAGCTGGCTTTCGAACTGGTCAGCGGTCCGGCCGGACAGATGGTCCTGACGGACGGCGCGGGAGAACCCATTGAAAACGCGCGGATCGACCGGACATACTATGGCGACTGCGGGTACTACTTCCTGGAGGGCACCCCTGTGGCTTCGATCGCGAACTATGACGAGCTCAAACAGGGACGGGAGACCGAGCCGGTCTTTGCGTATGAATTGATCTCCGGGCCGGACGACCTGTCCATCTGGTTCGACGGCGGCAGGACCCCCTATGTGTACTTTGATTTTGATCTCGCGGAAGAGGATGCGCCGGCTGACGTCGTATATCGCTGCTCGTTTGCCTGGGATGATATGGAGCCGGCCGTATTTGATCTGTATTTCCATCTGAAGAATCCGCCCATGGGTCCGTACCAGGGCGTCGCAATCAATCCCCCCTCCGTCGACATGCTGCCGGGCCAGTCCTTTACAGCGACCGCTTCCTGGCTGCCGGAGGGATGGGGCATCGAAGGCGAAACGACATGGATGGAATGCATGATCGAAAACTGGCCCGATGAGGAAGAATACCCGCTGAAAAACGTGAGCCGGGACGGCACAGCGCTCACAGCGACGATTGACCGTCCGGGCTATTACACGGTATCAATGCGGCTGCACACCAGCCTGAACAACTATGTGAACTACGCCCATATCACCGTCCGGAATCCCGACGGCAGCCTGCCTGTCCTGATCCCGAACATCTATGAAGTGCCCTACGAAATGATGGCCGCGGAAGGCACCGCCGAGAATCCCTATTATTTTGACTGCCCCGGAAATTATGTCGGTTACCTGAGCACGGATAACGGCTGGTATTTTGCCGAGTACGGCCAGGAGGATCCGCGGCTGGTCGTTACGAAGACCGAGACGGATGCGCCGGACCTCACAGCGGTCCCGAACGCAGACAAGCCGTCGGCGTTTGACATCTACCTGGGCGATCCGGAGAATCCGGTCATTCCGGCCGGCGCGGCGGGCGACTGGCACTACACCCTGACCCTGTGGTGGGGATCCGAATCGTCATCTGTCAGCGTTTCCCTGCACGTCGAGGGAATGCCGGCCGTATTCACCCTTCCCACCGGCCTCACGGCCATTGAAGCGGAAGCGTTCCGCGGCGTCCAGGCAGACGTGTTTGTGATTCCCGAAAACGTCACCAGCATTGATCCTTCCGCGTTCGATCCGGGCGTCAGGCTGATGGTGGCGCAGGGCAGCTACGCTGAGAGCTTTGCGATTGCGAATGGCTTTGCCTACGATTACAGCGACTGATACAGCGCATGAAGAGACAGAAACAGCAGCCCGATCAGAACGGTCCGTCGGAATTCCGCACGTTTGACTGGCGGGTGCCCGCGCAGTCGGGGATGATCCGGGAACAGCGGCCGGCGGAGCCGCCGGTCAGCGCGGCGCCCGGCCGGGACAGGATCAAAATCGTCATCAGCTACGTCTTCAGGAATTATCTCTGGATGTCGATCGCCATGATCTGGTACTTCGGCCTGCTGTTCCGGAGCCTGGAGCACCAGACGCTGGAAATGTCCCGGACGATCCTGTGGGCGCTGACGATCGGCTTCACCCTCGCAGGGATCATCCTGTGGATCCGACGGAACCGTTCCGGCATCACCGTCTTCTTCAACGTGGTGACAGGTTTCGGGATCTATACCGTATTCGCCTATGCCCGGCTCCGCCCCGCGCTGATCCGGACCACGCTGATCATCACCGGCTGCCTCTTCGTCCTGGCCGCGGCGCTGATCATATTCCGGCGCAGCCCCCTCCGGATGAAGCTCCGGTCCGTGGTCACCGCGGCGCACATGGTTGCCGGGTTTGGATGCGCGGTGATCATCATCATTGCGGCCACGCCCATGCTCTCCGGCAATACGCTCATCACGCCCTCCGTACGCCCCGCCGTGAGCGGGCAGACCATCGGGGAACACATGGAGACCCTGTCCCTGCTGTACAGCGACAGCTGGGAGACGCTGCCCGCCGGGCGGAAGCTGGATGTGCTCCAGACGGTCGCCAACATTGAGCGCGCTTCCCTGGGTCTGCCGCATGAGCTGAACGTCGGCGTCGATAACCTGGACGAAGGGACCGCGGGCCATTACCGCGACGACACGCACGAGATCATTATCGATACCGACAGCCTGCTGAACGACGATGCCTGGGAACTCGTGGATACCGTCTGCCACGAGGCCTACCACGGTTATGAGCACCGCATGGTCGACCTGTACCGCCAGACAAGCCCGGAAGCCCGGGAGCTGGCGGTCTTTGACGGCGCCCGGCGCTACGAGGCGGAATTCGATCATCCCGTCCACGGGCATGAGGATTTTGACGCGTACTATCAGCAGCACATTGAGCGCGACGCCCGGACATACGCGGATGAGGCCACCATGCGCTACAAGTGGGAGATCTATGCGCATCTCCACGGGTACGCGTCGGAGGACGGTTACTCGTATCCGGAATACCGCGAGCCTGTAATCATACCGGCCGTCGATATCCCCTGAGCCCGCTGACGGAAAGGGACAGACAAAACGAATCGGAAGGATGCATCGGAAGGATATCACGTGAAATTGATATATTTCCGATTGAATTGACATATTTCTTTTTGAGGTGTATCATGGTATCCATCTGAAAGGGAAAGGGAGTGCTGCACATGCCTGTTCCGATGATCAGCGTGAAGGATGCCGCCGGGCGCTGGGGGCTGACCGAGCGGCGTGTCACCGACCTTTGCCGGAGCGGAAAGATCCCCGGCGCGGTGAAAACAGGCGGCGTCTGGGCCGTTCCGGCGGACGCGCGGCGTCCAGCGGACGGACGGCTGCGCAGTGGGAACTATATCCGTACCTCCACACCGAAAAAGCTGCCGCTGCCCGTCGGCATCTCTGATTACCGCGTCGCGTCCACCCAGTACTACTACGTGGATAAAACGCTGCTGATCCGCGATTTCCTGGATGAGCGTCCCATGGTGTCCCTCTTTACCCGTCCGCGCCGCTTCGGCAAGACGCTGAACATGGACATGCTCAAAACCTTCTTCGAGATTTCGGATGAGGACACCTCGGTCTACTTCCGCGACAAAGCCATCTGGCGGGCCGGAAAGGCCTACAGGGACTACCAGGGCAGGTATCCCGTGGTCTGCGTGACCTTCAAGGACATCAAGTGTGAGACCTGGGCGGAAACGCTGGAGAAGCTGGCGGAGGTGATCGGCGGCGAGTACGTCCGGCACGAAGCGCTGCTGACTTCCGCCCGGTGCAGCGCAGTGGACAAAGCGTATTTCCGGCGGGTGATGGAGCGGACGGCTTCCGCGACCGAGCTGACCAGCGCCTTCATGACGCTGACAAAAATGCTGCACGAACACTACCGGGTCGCGCCGGTCATGATCATTGACGAGTATGACACGCCCATCCAGCAGGGACACACAAAGGAATTCTATGACCAGGTGATCCTCTTCATGCGCAACCTGTTCTCGGGCGGCCTCAAGGACAACAGCCACCTGTCCTTCGGCTTTATGACCGGCATCCTCCGCGTGGCGAAGGAAAGCATCTTCAGCGGGTTGAACAACCTGACCATCAACTCCATCCTCGATGAAAAGTACAGCGCCTACTTCGGCTTTACGCCCGATGAGGTGCGCGATATGGCCGGCTACTACGGCGCGGATGACCGGTATGACGAGATCTGCGCATGGTATGACGGATACCGTTTCGGTCCGACGGAGATCTTCAATCCCTGGTCGGTCATCAATTACTTCCGCAACGATTGCCGCCCCGGCGCGTACTGGCAGTCCACCGGCAGCAACGAGATCATCGGCGAGGTCCTGTCACAGGCCGGTCCGGAAATCTATGAACGGCTGCGGACCATCCTGGAAGGTGAAGCCTTCCTGACATATATCGATACGGACGTGATCTACCCGGAGATCCGGCACAATCCGTCGTCGGTATACAGCTTCCTGCTGGTCGCGGGGTACCTGAAGACCGTCAGCGCGGATCCTGCTTTCGGGAACGGCATGATGTGCCGGGTCGCGCTCCCCAACCGGGAGATCGCTTTCGTATACAAAAAGGAGATCCTGGACCAGCTGACCGGGATCGTACCGCCGTCGCTGGCTGTTTCCATCCAGGAAGCGCTGTTTTCCGGGGACGGCGGGACGCTGCGGGACAGCATCCGGTCGCTGCTGCTGGAAAGCGCCAGCGCTTTTGACACAGCCGGCGAAAGCTTCTACCAGGGGCTGGTCCTCGGCCTGTGCGCCATGATGGACAGCCGGTACCTGGTCCGGTCCAACCGCGAGTCCGGCGAAGGACGGTATGACATCGCGCTCATCCCCACGACAAACGGCCTTCCGGGGATCCTGATCGAGCTGAAATCCGCCGGAAAGAACGACCGCGTGGATCTCCGGCAGCTTGCCGGGGCGGCGCTTGCCCAGATCAGGGACAGGCAATATGAAACCGAGATGACCGCCCGGGGCGTCACGACAGTGTATCGGTACGGCGTAGCCTTCCGGGGCAAGGAAGTGGCGGTCGCGGCGGAATGAGCCGGCACAGAAACGGCATATCGCGACGCGCCTGAAGCGTGGCGCTGATACATCCGCAGTGCGTTACTGCAGGATTCAACCTTTGACAGATTCAATGGAGGAGGAGTCAGGATGGGCATTTTGAACTGGTTCGGCAAAAAGCGGGAAACACGCACAACATCCGGGAATCAGGGCAATTCCGGAGCGGGACCCTCAGGTGACGACGCGATGAAGCGTTTGTTTGAGATGCTTTCAAACCGGTCGCCCTCTGAGCAATTTGCGTCCGGCGCGGTATTCGATATCGTCCGGCAGAACCACAGCAGATTCGAGGAGATCGTCCGGTCGGAGAACGCGCTGCAGCTGCACAACTTTCTCGTCGGGGCATATGTAACCTTCTGCAATCATCCGCAGATTGTCGGTTTTGCGCCCGCCATGGTGAAAAAAGAAAACAATGATACAGATCCGCGGCTGTGGAACGCAGACCTGTTTCATTTTGAAAACGGCGATGTGGCCGCGCTTTGTTATATGCCCATTGAAAGCGATGCTTATTCGGCAAGAATTGCCGGTATCATCATCGGGAGCAAGGGGGACGGGTATTACTATTGCATGCTCGAAAAAGACAAAGACGCCTGTTCAAAGGTGATCAGGAACATGGCCCGGCCGGGCGCTTTTCCGACAGTGGGTACCGTCAAAGGCACCGGGCTTGAACTGATGCACGGCTTTTTGGAGTGCATGAAGGCGGATTATGATGCTCATTCATAAACAGGACTGATCCCGATCCGCTCCGCCGGCCGGGCAATGATCCTGTGCCCGGGCGCCGCGCGGACATCGAGGCAGATGTGTCCGACGGTTACCAGCCGCCGGTGGCGCCGCCGCCGTTGTCGTCGGAATTCCCATCGTGACCGGGATCATCAGGATTGACAGGGACAACGATGCCGCCGCTGACCTTCTCAAGATCGTTCTGTTTCAGTTCTTTCTGGGCCTGTTCCTTCCGGGCCTGTTCCTTCTGCTTGTTTTCCATGATTGTTCTCCTTCCCGCCGCAAGGCAGCTGTCTGATTTCAGGTTCTGTATATTCATACGCATACATGCGCCGGTTTGGCAGCTGCAGGCATTCTTTTTGATTTTTCACGGAAGGTCACCGACGTCGGAAAGCGCTGGGAACGGGCGCTTTATTCTGCGGAGGCATGAATGCAGTATGAACACTGCCCGGAAAATCGCACCGGTTGACAGAAACCGCCGCCGATCCTATAATACTCCTGACCACAGCCGCCGGAGGGCGGGCTGAAAGGGAGGCAGGTTCATGGCTTTAAAGCTCCTCACGGTGACGGTGCCGTGCTACAATTCAGAAGCGTACATGCGCAAGGCGCTGGACACCCTGCTGACCGGCGGGGAGGAAATGGACATCATCGTGATCGACGACGGTTCCAAAGACGGGACCGGCGCTATCGCGGATGAATACGCCGCCCGTCATCCGGACATCATCCGCGCGGTGCACCAGCCCAATGGCGGCCACGGCGCGGGCATCAACCACGGTATCGCCCTCGCGCAGGGGCTGTACTTCAAGGTGGTCGACTCCGATGACCGCGTGGATCCTGCTGCGCTCCGGGCGCTGCTGGAAGCGATGCGCGGCCTCCGCGATGACCCGGTGGACCTGGTGGTCCATGATTACGTCTATGACCGGCCGGAGCGTGAAGCCGCCTACCGCATCCGCTACGGGAGCGCCTTCCCCGCCCGGGTCCGGTTCACCTGGGACCAGGCGAAGCACATCAGCCTGAGCACCCAGTTCATGATCCATGCGCTGTGCTACCGCACGGAGCTACTCCGCAAGATGGGGCTCACCCTGCCGGAGCACTGCTTCTACGAGGACAACCTGTACATCTACCGCCCGCTCCCCCATGTAAAGTCGCTGTACTACATGCCGGAACCGGTCTACGGCTACTTCGTCGGCCGGGCCGACCAGTCCGCCAACCACCAGGTGCTGCTCAGACGCATCGACAACGTCACGGACATCGCCGAGCAGATGGTCTGCTCCTACCGGTGGGCGGAGCTGGAAGCGCTGCCGAAGAAGCTGCGCACCTACATGCTGAACAACGCCTGCGGCAACCTCTGCACCGCCGGCGCACAGCAGCGGATGGTGAACACGGCAGAAAGCCAGGCGCTGCATCACCGCATGGTCAGCACGATCCGGGACTTCGATCCGGCGCTGTTCAAACGCGTCCGGCACAATCTCCTGGGCTTCGCCGGCACGTCCGAAAACCGTGCGGTCCAGGCGGTTCTGGTCTTTTTCTACCACACGGTCCGCAAGATCATCAAAACGGGCTGAGCCGCTTTCATACGATACACCCTGCGACAAACAGTTGAGGCCGCCTCCATCATGGAAGCGGCCCCTTTTTGTGTGTTCGCTGAGGAAACACTGATATCTGCTGCCAAGGAAAGCAGCGTCAAATGATTATACTAAATTGCATCTAAAACATACGCATAATCCATTTTCTGGCAGTGATGCTTCGAATGACGTCATTAGAGAGATCATGAATTA
>CACXEB010000091.1 GCA_902766515.1 uncultured Eubacteriales bacterium | reverse complement strand
CGTCCTCTGCGGCACTCCCATCCCATCGCCCGGCTTACAGCCGGGTTTCGGCCTGCGGCCTCATCCGCCGGGTAAACCGGCGGACTCCAGGATTCCGTGCCGCAGAGGACAGTCTGGTACGCCGCTGGGCTGTGATATTGGACGGCTATGGGATGGGGACGACGGTTCGGCCTGCGGCCTCCCGCCGGATATATCGGCGGACGAGGGGATTTCCTTTCCCGGTTATCCTATCGTTCGTTTCTCTCTGATTCTCTTTTCCCAACGTCGCTATACCCGTTAACAGTGACCGCTGATGCTGCCCGAGGCCCGCTCAGCAGTTGCCTTTGTACACATAACGCAGCTGTTCGCGGGCGATCTCCGCCAGGCGGCCGATGCGCCGCACGTCCGTCGCCGGGCGGTCCGTCATATGGAAGCGCGGGAAGAAACGGGAGATGTGCAGCGGGATATCGGGGCCGATGATCCGGCCGTCCGCGCCGGCCAGCCCGGCGATCCATCCGGTCATGGCGCGCATCCCGTCCTCGCTGTCGTTCTCCCCCGGGACGACCAGGGTGGTCAGCTCCACATGGCACAGCTGCGCGGCACGGGCAATGAAAGCCCTGGTCATCTCCAGGCTGCCGCCCAGCACACGCGTGTAATAGTCCTCGGTAAAGCCCTTCAGGTCAATGTTCATGGCGTCGATATACGGCGCGACCGCCTCCAGGACGGGCAGGGCGGCCGTGCCATTGGTGACCAGCACGGTCTGAAGCCCCGCTTCATGGGCCAGCCGGCCCGCGTCCCGGACGAATTCCCATCCGACCAGGGGCTCGTTATAGGTGAAGGCCAGGCCGATATTGCCGCGGTCCCGCAGCCGGAGCGCCAGCGCGACCAGCTCCGCCGGGGAAACGGTTTCCGCCCGCGTCCGCTGCGCCATGGCTTCCTCCGACCAGGAGATCTCATGGTTCTGGCAGAACGGGCAGCGCAGGTTGCAGCCGTAGCTGCCCACCGACAGGATCCTGCTGCCCGGATAAAAGCGCCGCAGGGGCTTCTTTTCGATAGGGTCGAGCGCCAGGCCGGTGACCCTGCCGTAGTTTTCCGCGCGCATGACGCCCTGCTCTGAGATCCGCGCGCCGCAGGCGCCCCGCTGACCCTCCGGCCGTTCACACCGGCGGAAGCACACCTCGCACCGTGCCATGGTTCGCCCTCCGTTCATGTATGCCGCACCACTTCGAAGCGCTGCAGTTTCACGGCTTCATTGGGACCGATCCCGGCCTTCTGCCGGGCGATGGCCACCTGCCGCGCCACCGTGTCCACCCCGTCCAGGTCGGGCAGCAGCAGGCCGCGGCGATGTCCCCTGCTCACGATCACCCCGTAGCGCCGGACATCCAGCGCGTCCTCGGAATCGATCTCCTCCGGCTCCCCCAGCACGTCCACGCTGATCTCCAGCCAGGGGAGCTCGTCGGGCGTGATCGGGTCAAAGCGCGGGTCATGGGCCGCGGCGCTGACCGCGTTATGGATGATCTCCTCCGCCACGCAGCCCCGGGTGGGCGCGATCGTGCCGATGCAGCCCCGGAGGCTGCCCTGCTTATGGATGGACACGAAGGCGCCGGCCCGGCGATCGGTCAGCGCTTCCGGCAGGCCGTCCGGCACCTCCATGATCCGTCGGCAGCGGACCCAGCTTTCGACGGACTGCCAGGCCAGGCGCACCCAGGGATCGCAGGCAGCGCGCTTTTCCGCCAGGCGGCGCTCCTCCGACGTCCGCCGGAGGTCCAGGAAGCGCCGGCTGCCGTCCTCCCCGGCGGGATGGAAGATGCAGACGCCGTACCCCACGCCGGTAACGTCCTCATGGGACAGCCTTTCCGCTGTCACTTCACATCCGTCCAGCGCGCCCGCCATGATCACGAAGGACCGGTGGCCGCACTCCGCGGCGCGCTCACAGAACGCCTCGCCGAAATCGAACAGCTCCCCGAAGGCCGCCCGGCCGCACACATCCATGATCCGCGCGTCGTATTCCGGACCCTCGGCGGCAAAGCCGTAGGGGCCGTAGGCCTGCAGCTTGTGGGACAGGTCGCCGCTCGCGACGAACACCGCCCGGCGGCCGGTCTCCCCGACCGCCTGCCGGATCGCCTGGCCCAGCCGGTAATGGTCCTCCAGCGGCAGGCCGGACAGGCCGATCCGGACCAGGCGGAATCCGTCGTACTTCTGCCGGATGAAATAGAGCGGCACCATGGTCCCGTGGTCCAGCGCGCGGTCCCGCTCGCCCAGCGTCCCGGCAGGCAGGCCCATGCCTTCCGCCGCGCCCGCGATGGCCCGGACGAGCGCTTCGTCATACGCCTCGCGGAAGCGGACCTGCGGCGCCCCGAACCGCGCAAAGGAGCCCTCCGCGCCGCTGCCGGGGGACAGGTGGAAATAATCCGCGTACATCACGCTGTGGGGGCTGGACAGGATGACCGTTTCCGGCCGCAGGGCCGCGATATCCTCCGCGACCCGGAGATAGGCTGCCCGGGTGGCGCGGACCTGCTCCTCGCTGCCGCGCCCCACCTCGGGCACGATCATCGGGGGATGGGGCACCATATATGCTGCAATGATCGGCATTGTTTTCCTTCCTTTCCGGCGCATGGGCCGCGGTTACAGGGTAATATCCGCACTGGCGGCTTCATCCAGGCAGGACCCGCCGGCATATATCCGGTATGCTCCCGGCTCGACCAGCTTTTTCCCCTCCGATTCGATATAGATCTCCAGGTCGCAGGGGGTCACGGTGAATTCGGCCCGCCGGGTTT
>CACXEB010000090.1 GCA_902766515.1 uncultured Eubacteriales bacterium | reverse complement strand
GAGGACTGGCAGCCGCCCAGCCCCCGGGAGCGGATCGCACTCGCGCGCAGGCACGCGCGCTGGCTTTCCGCCGACAGGGACCCGCACCGGGCTTTGCTGGAGATGCGGAAGTTTTACGCCTGGTACATCAAGGGGCTGCGCGGCGCCGCGGAAGCGCGGACACGCATCAACCAGGCAGAGTCGTTTGAGGAAGCTGACCGTGTGCTCGACGCCCTGACAGCGGCGATCGACGCAGCGGAATGAATGGGATGAAATCTTCCGGCGCGGAACCATCCGTCATCACGCCGGATCAAGCAAGAAAGGAACAACATATGAAACGGTTTGTATGTCTGGCCCTGTGCGCGGCGCTGCTCCTGGCGGCGCTGCCTGTATACGCCGCGGACGGCGCGTTCAAGACGGCGCTGGCCTACCTGCTGAGCGGATCGACCGTCTATTCAGACGCCGCTGCGAAGGAAGCTGAGTTTCAGGTGACGGCCAACACGGCGGTATATACGCTGGCCAACGCCTCAGGCAGCAGCGGTAACATCAAGGCCAATGACGTCCTGCGGATCGCGATCTGCGTGGACGGTGAGATCCGGGAACTGTACGCCTGGTCATACGATGTGCAGTACATGACCAAGAAGGAAATCAGCCAGTACCGTCCGGGGAAAGGCGCCAGCGCCTACGGCGTGACGCTGGAGGACGCGAAGACCGCCGGCGCGGTGACGCCCAAGCCCGCCGTGACCAGACGGCCGGACCAGGTCATCGCCACCCCGACCCCTGCCCGCACGGCAGGGAAGACGCCCACACCGACACCCAGGCCGGCCAAGGTCACCCCGACACCGACCCCGAAGCCTGCGAAGACAACGCCGACCCCGGTCAAAGCGACACCCGTGCCGGCGACGCCCGAACCCATTTACGCCGCGTTTATTGCCGTCCAGCCTGCCAACGTGGTGGGATCGGTCGGCCAGCCGGTCATCCTGTCCCTCATTGCGGAGAACGCGGTGAGCTATCAGTGGCAGTACAAGGAAGGGGACAAGGACTTCATCCACCTGCCGGACAACGATACCTATGCGGGCTCCAGGACAGCGGGCCTGCTCTTCACCCTGACGGAGGAAAACGCCGCCTGGACGTACCGCTGCATTGTGACCGGCGTGCAGAACACCCTCATTTCAGACGAGGTGACCATTTCGCTCAGCTCGGCGCTCAGCATCGTGACACAGCCCGTGGATGCGATCGCCGCGTTGGGCGGCGAAGCCGTCTTTACCGTGGAAGCGGTCAATGCCGCTGCCTGGCACTGGCAGATCGGTTCCGGCGAGGATGAATGGACGGACCTGACGCCGGAACAGGCGGAAGGCGTCGACACGATGAGGATGACCATCGTCGTGAACGAGCAGCTGAAGGGCGCGCGGATCCGATGCCGCCTGACCGGTGTCGAGGGCGATGAGGCGGTGACCGACACCGTGAGCATCGTGACCGGGGCCGCTGCCCGCATCCTGAAGCAGCCGGAGGACGTGACCGCCGCGAACGGCGCTCAGGCCGTGCTGCACGTGGAAGCGGAAAACGCCATCAGCTACCAGTGGCAGTATGATGACGGCATCAGCGGCTGGTGGGATCTGGTGGAGCGGGATGACCGCATCGGCACCACGACCGACACGCTGATCCTGTCCGTGCGTCCCACGGTCGCCGGCTTTACCTACCGCTGCGTCATCACCGGTGCGGAAAACGAGGTGGCGACAAGGACGGTCACACTGCGCATCAAGTGATGCTTCCCGGGCGACCGGAAAGTCTTGCAGAAAAGACGGGAACGGCCGCCAATCGGCACAGAAACACTGATCACGCAAAGAAAAGAACCCCTCCGCGCACGACGGCGCGGAGGGGATTTTCTGTCGTGTTATCAGTGGAGCTCGTCGAGGATGGCCTGTTCTTCGCGGGAGGGATAGTCCGCGGGGGCGACAGGCCCCAGGACGCGGCCGTAGCAGCGGACGTCGTCTGTATCCCTTAGCAGGATATCCGGGTAGGCGGGGTTCAGGGAATGCAGCCGGTCCGCCTGACGCTGCTTGATATAACCGGCGCCGTTGACCACAAAGATGCCGATCTCCCCGATCCGGAGGTTTGCGGCGGTCTCCACATACACATCCTGTCCGTTCAGGTACTTTGGACGCATGGAATCGCCGTTGACGGTCACGATTTCCCGTGCCCGTTCGGACAGCCGGTTCCGCCGGATGAAGACGCGCTCGCCTTCGGCGGCGTCCAGGCTGGCGGCGGTACCGGCCGCGGCTGTCTGGTGATTTCGGTACATAGGGATGAAATCCGCCCGGCACCGTGCCCACAGCGCTTCTTCACCCAGCTCCTGCGTTTTCATCAGGGCGCACTCAAAGATCAGCCTGTCGCGGCTCGACAGGGCGCGGTAAGCCTTCAGCAGGTCCAGCTCATGGGCGCTCATGCCGTCGCTGGCCGCGGGCTGCCGGAAGAATTCCTCGAGCGTGAGATGCAGGACGCTGCACAGCTCGGGGATCAGGTTCAGGTCCGGCTTGACGCGACCGGCTTCCCAATGGGTGACCATGTTTTTGCTGATGCCCAGCGCACGGCCGACCTCCTGCTGTGTCAGGCCGGCCCTGTGGCGCGCGTCGCTGATGATGTCCCCGTACCGCGCTTTATTGGAAGCGATGGTCTCCGGGTCACGCTTGCTGTCTGCGGTCATATCCATCCTCCGGATCGTCTGCTGGTCAGTATGCCACAATCAGGCCGTGCCGCTCCGCGTAGAAGCTGCACAGGCCGCCGGTTTCGCGCAGGTAGACCTGGGCGTTGCGCCAGATCTGCGTAATGCCTTCCTTCAGCTGGGAGGCAAACTCCAGGTTGAGGCAGTGGGAGATGGTGACGGGGCCGCCCGCGAAATGGTTCTGCTTCATGTTGTCCACGATGGTCTGGATGATCTTCCGGCTGCCGCGCACCTTGCTGACCATGACGATGCGGCCTTCGCTGTCGCCTGCGCCGATGCCCCAGATGCCCAGCTTGCCGGCGATCAGGCCGGCCAGGCGGCTCACGCGGCCATTCTTGACAAGGTTGTTGAAGCTGCACAGGGCAAATATCGTATGCAGGCTGCGAATGTAGTCCGTAAGCGCGGCGCTGACATTGTCAAAATCGAATCCTTTGCGGATCAGGGCGAGCGCCTTTTCAACCGTCATGTTCAGCACGGGACCGGTGCTCAGCGAATTCAGGATGCAGATTTTCTTTTCGGGATGCTTTTCCAGCGTCATCTCGCGGGCAGCGATCGCGCTTTCATAGCTGCCCGAAAGGTTGGCGGAGATCGTCAGCGCGATCACCTGGTCCGCCTGTTCAAACTGCTCTTCCCAGATGCCGGGGGCAGGACAGGCGGAACGGCTGGCGTTCGGACACTGCTCCATGGCCGTGAGCATGGCCGGGATATCCAGATGTTCGTTGTCCGTCATTTCGGCGTCGCCGATATGGAACACGAACGGGACCTTGCCGTAGCTGACGCCGGCAGGCCATTGGACATCCGGCATCGCGTCACAGCTTGAATCTGTTACGATACGCCATTTCATGATCAGGGTCCTCCTAATTTTGCCAGTATTTCTGGTCGATCATCCTGTACTGGACGGCTTCCAGGATGTGCACGGGGGTGATGCGGTCCGCTTCGTCCAGATCCGCGATGGTTTGTGCGACTTTGATGATCCGCGTATAGGCCCGCATGGACAGGCTCAGCTTGTCCACGGCCCGGACGAGCACGTCGGAAGCGTCCGTCTCCAGGGGAAACAGCTCGTGTACGGCGCTGCCGGTCGCCTGCGCGTTGCAGGTGATGCCGGTCCCCGCGAAGCGGCGGTGCTGCCGGGTGCGGGCCGCCTGGACGCGCCGGCGGACGTCGGCGCTGGATTCGCTGGTTCCGGACTGGCGGATCTCCGAGATGGGCACGGCGTCCGTTTCCACCTGCAGGTCGATCCGGTCCAGCAGCGGGCCGGAGATGCGCTCCAGGTAGCGGCGGATCTCATGCTCCGTGCAGCGGCAGGTACGGACACGGCTGCCATAATAACCGCAGGGACAGGGATTCATCGAAGCGATGAGCATGCACTGCGCCTGGTACTGCGAGCGCGCGCGGACACGGCTGACGGTGACAAACCCGTCTTCCAGCGGCTGGCGTAGCGCTTCCAGGACGGTCCGCTGGTATTCAGGCAGCTCGTCCAGAAACAGTACGCCGTTGTGCGCGAGGGAGATTTCGCCGGGCCGCGCATCGGGACCGCCGCCGATCAGGGCGGGAAGCGATGCGGAATGGTGTGGCGTCCGGAACGGCCGCTGGGTGATGAGCCCCTGGTCTGGCCGGAGCAGGCCGGCTACCGAATGGATGCGCGTCACGTCGAAGGCTTCCTGGGCGGTCATCTCCGGCAGGATGCCGGGCAGGCAGCGGGCCAGCATGGTTTTTCCGCTGCCGGGCACGCCGACCATCAGCAGGTTGTGCCCGCCCGCAGCGGCGATCTCCAGGGCCCGGCGGGCGCCTGTCTGGCCTTTGACATCCTTCAGGTCGTAGGCGGCGACGGGCCGCTGGCGGCGGATCTCCTCGAAGGGAATCTGTACCTGGCAGGGGATCGGCTCCTCGCCCGAAAGATGCCGGGCGGCTTCCGCCAGCGAGTGCGCGGGATAGACGCGGATGCCCTCGACGGCGGCGACTTCCAGGGCGTTATCGGCGGGCAGGAGCACCTCCGTCACCCCATGAGCCCTGGCGGACAGGACGAGGGGCAGGGCACCGCGCACCCCGTTCAGGCGGCCGTCCAGCGACAGCTCGCCGAAGACCAGCAGCCCTTCCAGCGCGGTGGGCGGGATCTGCCGGCTGGCGGCCAGGATGGACAGCGCGATCGGCAGATCAAAGGCCGCCCCTTCTTTCTTCAGGTCGGCGGGCGCCAGGTTGACGGTCATGCGGCTTCCGGGCATCATGTAGCCTGAGTTGCGCATGGCCGGAATAATGCGGTCCTTGCTTTCGCGCACCGCTGCGTCTGGCAGGCCGATCAGGGACAGGAAAAAATCACCGCCGGCGATGTCCGTTTCGACGTGCACGATCACGCCGTCAACGCCGCTCAATGCGCAGGAAAGCACAGTAGACAGCATAACCGCTGGGTACCTCCTTTTCATCAGATCGTATCTCCAGCGGTTATATTATATCAATTATGACGGGGTTCCGTCAAGTCGGGCGATACATCTGCGGCATCCGCGGAAGGATTCACCGGGCCGATGGAAGCCCTTTTATGCGCTTTTTACCCGTTCGTGGGCAAAATTTACAATGGTCAGGCGAGCGGCCGGGCGGTATAGAGATGGAAGACCGTGTCCGCGTTCATGTACAGCTGGGTGAAGATGTCAAACGGCATGGTCAGGTATTCGTTCTGTTGGCGCAGGGCGCGCTTCTGGGTCCGGGGGATCCCCCTGCCACGCTGATAGGAAGGATCGAGCAGCCAGACCTGCGAATCGTCTGAGGGGCACAGCACGGCGTAGCGGCCCGTACCCGTGCCGGGCGTCCTCAGGATCGCCATCCCACCGGGGCGGAGCGTCGCGAACGCTTCGTCGGTGTCGCTGATGCTGCGGTGTGACAGGGAAAAGCTGCCCGACACCGCGCCGGCGAACAGGTCAAAATCCTGTTCCAGCTGCAAGGCGCCGCATTGCAGCGCCAGCCGCGCCGCCAGTTCCGGGGGAAAGCTGAGGTCACACATCCGCTCGACGAGCATGGAAGCGGCGCAAAGCGCGGCGGCGTTCAACGAATCATAGCGCTGCCCGCTGATGCGGGACAGGTCTTCCAGTTTTGCTTTGGTCTCTGCCGTCATATAAAATGGGTATGTCATGGGGCCTCCTTACGCACATTCTGATAAAATGTGGTTTATGAACATACTATGACCATTTTGTACACAAATAGTATTCGACCTGAAAATCAAAATTCCTGCAAATTTTCATAATGTGTTCACAGTTTTTTCAAGAATGGCGATTATAATACAGACATACCCGGTTGAGAGACCGGGGGAAAGATCAAAGCAAGTCCAAGGAGGTACTGACCATGAGGAAATGGAACAAAAAACACCTGATCGCTTTATGCACGGCGGTCGTATTATTCATCGGAGCGGCAGCGTTTGCGGCTGACCGTCCAACCATCAGCACGGAGGATATTGATGCGATCATCAACACGACGACGGATCCGAACCAGGTAACGAGCCCATTCATCGCGGTCTCCAACGCGGTCCGGTCCAGCGTGGTGGGTATCAAGAACTACCAGATGCAGCGCAACAACTACTACAACTACTATGGCTTCGGTTTCGGCTACCGCGGCCGTGACGACAACGGCAGCCAGGAGGTTCTGTACGGAATGGGCTCCGGCGTGGTCGTCAGCGCCTACGGTCATATCCTGACCAACTATCACGTGATTGAGAACGCGTCCCGTGTGACCGTCACCATTGCGGATGATGACAAGGAATATGATGCGAAGGTCATCACCTACAGCGAAGACGAAGACGTCGCCGTGCTGCTGGTGGAAGACCTGCCGGTGGCGGCTGTGGAGCTTGGCGACAGCGACCAGCTGCAGGTCGGCGAATGGGCGATCGTCATCGGCAACCCGCTGTCTGACCTGTTTGCCCGCACCGTGACCGTCGGTATCGTGTCCGCCCTGGACCGCGCCATCACCGATACGTCGTATGACAAGTACGGCCGGCGCACCAACATCACCAACAACATGATCCAGGTCGACGCGGCGATCAACTCCGGCAACTCCGGCGGCGGCATGTTCAACACCCTCGGCCAGCTGATGGGCATCCCGGCGCGCAAATACTCTTCCAACAGCATGTTCTCCTCGGCTTCCGTCGAAAACATCGGCATGTGCATCCCGATCAACGTGGCCAAGCCCTATATCCGCGAAGCGCTTGAAAAATACGCTTCCAACGATACGTCCGTCGCCGCTGACCGGAATGACAATGCCAACGCCAACACGGCGGCCGGCAACAAGGCGATGCTGGGCGTAACGGTGCTGACGCTCAACAACATGAGCGACATCCTGCCCAACGGCGCGGTCGTCAGCCAGGTGAACGACGGTTCAAACGCCCAGCGCGGCGGCATCCAGGCTGGTGACGTGATCGTGGAGATCAACGGCACCACCATTTCCAGCTCGACCGATCTGGTCCGCTACATCCAGTCCTGCGAGGAGAACGCGGAGCTGACCGTGAAGGTCTACCGCGCGCCGGGCATGGAGGAAGCCATCCAGGCCATCAACAACGGCTACCTGGATATGAGCGGCGTGGACAAGAACTACAGCGAGGACTACTACATCACCCTGACGGTCGTCCTGCTGAACGACAAAGCGGCATAAGCAATCTCAGCAAAAGGGGCCGCTGCGGCAACGCAGCGGTCCTTTTGTTAGTGTGCCGGGCATGGCCCAGTTCTTGCGGGTGAAAGTCCCGCCACGGGTAGTTACCGCCAAGTGTAGCGAACCGCAAGCTGCTG
>CACXEB010000089.1 GCA_902766515.1 uncultured Eubacteriales bacterium | reverse complement strand
CAGCAGCTTGCGGTTCGCTACACTTGGCGGTAACTACCCGTGGCGGGACTTTCACCCGCAAGAACTGGGCCATGCCCGGCACACTAAAAAAACCCGGGCAGCATGCTGAACGCTGTCCGGGTTGCTTTCTTGTATGCTTATTTTTTGCCCAGGCCGGAGATCAGCGTTTCGAGCACGCCGCCCAGGCCGGAGGTCAGGCCGTTCTGCAGGAGAGCGCTGACACCGGAGGCGTCGGATGTCTCGATGTCCTTGCCCTGCAGCAGGTCGAGCGCCAGCTTCCTGTTCTCGCTGGAAGCGGAGCGGTACGCGTCGATCAGCTTTTTCTCGGTTGCGGTCAGCGTGTAGCCGTCGTCCTTCTTTGCTGTGGTGGATGTCTTTTTTGCCGCGGTGGTCTTGGCGGCGGACGCGGTCGTCTTTTTCTTTGCCGCAGTGGTTTTCGCAGCGGACGACGTCCCCCGGGCTGCCTTCGCGGCGTCCAGGAGCGACTTCTGGGTGACGCCGGTCACCTTGGCGATGGCTTTCAACTGGGTGTCCGAAGGCACCGCAAGACCCCGCTCCGCCTTGCTCAGGTCATTGGCGGTCAGGCCGTTCGCGGCTTTCTTCGCCAGCTGCTCCTGGGTCAGCCCGGATTTGGCCCGGGCGTCCTTCAGCAGCGCGGACAGTGAACTGCTCATACCATTTCCTCCCCGTATCACAGTGTATGTGCCGGAAGCACATTTCACGCTCTATTTTACAGGATGTACTTTTTGGTGTCAAGCGTCTTTTCGGCCTTGAGGTGTTCCTTGACATACTGCTCGGTGATCGTCAGGTAGACGTCCGGGGCGTCCCCGCCGCCGGCGTTGAAGGACACGTCCTCAAGCAGCTCCTCGAACACGGCGTGCAGCCGGCGGGCGCCCAGGTCCTCGTGGCTTTCGTTCTCCCGGAGGCTGATCCGGGCGATCTCCTTGAGCGCGTCCTCCTCGAAGGTCAGGTGCACGTGATCGACCTCCAGCAGGGCGGCGTACTGGCGCGTCAGCGCGTTGTCCGTCTGGGTCAGGATGCGCACAAAATCGTCCTCGGTCAGGGACTTCAGCTGGACGTGGACCGGGAAGCGGCCCTGCAGCTCCGGGATCAGGTCACTGACCTTGGAGACATGGAACGCGCCCGCCGCAATGAACAGCATGAAATCCGTCCGCACGGCGCCGTACTTGGTATTGACGGTGCTGCCTTCCACGATGGGCAGGATATCGCGCTGGACGCCCTCGCGGGAGATGTCCGGCCCGCTGCCGCCGCTGTGGCCCGCGACCTTGTCGATCTCGTCCAGGAAGACGATGCCGCTCTGCTCCGTGCGGCGGACCGCCTCCTCGCGGACGGCGTCCTCGTCGATCAGCTTGTCCGACTCCTGCGCGATCAGGATGTCCCGCGCCTCGCGCACCTTGACCCGGCGCAGCTTGGTCCGCTTGGGCATCATGCCGCCCATCATGTCGCCGATGCTGATGGACGCGCCGCCGACCTCCAGCTGGGGCGCCTGCTCCTCAACCTCGATCTCGATCTCGTTGTTCTCCAGCTCCCCGCGGCGCAGCTGGTCCCTGAGCTGGTCCTTGCGGCTCGTGTAGGCCCGCTTTTCCTCTTCGGTCTGCTGGGGCTTTTCCGGGGCGGATCCCCGCCCGAGCAGCAGCTCAAAGGGGTTCTGCCTGTGCTCCTTCTGGGGCTGCAGCAGCATGTTGAGCAGCTGGTCCTCCGCCAGCACCTGCGCGCGGGTCCGCACGCGGGCGGCGTATTCGTCGTGCACCATGCGCACGGCGTTTTCGGTCAGGTCGCGGATGATGGATTCGACATCGCGGCCCACGTAGCCGACTTCCGTAAACTTGGTGGCTTCCACCTTGATGAAGGGAGCGTCCACCAGCTTTGCCAGCCGGCGGGCGATCTCCGTCTTGCCGACGCCGGTCGGCCCGATCATCAGGATGTTCTTCGGCGTGATCTCCTCCCGAAGTTCCTCCGGGAGCTGCGCGCGACGCCAGCGGTTGCGCAGGGCGATGGCCACGGCCCGCTTCGCTTCGTCCTGGCCGATGATGTACCGGTCAAGCTGGCGGACCACTTCATGCGGACTCAGTTCTTTCATGGGTCAGATATCCTCCACGATGATATGGTCGTTGGTATACACACAGATGCTCGAGGCGATCTCCAGTGCCTTGCGGGCGATGTCATGCGCGCTCAGGTCCGTGTTCTCCACCAGCGCGCGCGCCGCCGCGAGGGCGTAATTGCCGCCGGAGCCGATCGCCGCGACGCCGCCGTCCGGCTCGATGACTTCCCCGGTGCCGGACAGGATGAGCATCTTATGGGCGTCCGCCACGATCAGCATGGCGTCCAGCTGGCGCGCGGCCTTGCCCGTCCGCCATTCCTGCGCGAGCGCGACCGCCGCGCGTTCGAGATTGCCGCCGATCTGGGTCAGCATCTCCTCGAACCGCTCGCAGAGCGAGAAAGCGTCGGCTACCGTCCCCGCGAAGCCGGTAATCACCTGGTCGCCGTAGATCCTGCGGACCTTGTGCGCGTTGGCTTTAAAGATCGTATGTTCCCCCATCGTCACCTGGCCGTCGCCGGCGACGCTGGTATGGCCATCCTTATGGACGGCGCAGATGGTAGTCGCGTGAAAATCAGTCATGGTGCATCCTCCTTTGCGACAAAGTACCGCAAAACGGCACAAACGAAAAATATCATAAACGTCAAAGAAAGTCAATAAACGTCCGAATAATGACGCAATTGGCGCAGCGGCATGCTCAGGTTCCTTCCGCCGGCATGAATTCCGAAAGGGCTTCAAGTGCCCGCTCGCTGACCATCTGGTAGCGCTGGCGCTTGTCGCGGACGCGCTTGCCGAGCTCGGGCATGAGTCCAAAGGTGATATTCATGGGCTGGAAATGCCGGTTCGGGGTGCTGATATAACGGGCGAGTGCGCCGATGGCGGTCACGTCCGGGAAGACGGCGCGCGCTTCCCCCGTGAGCCGGCAGGCGGCGTTCAGACCGGCCACGAGGCCGGAGGACGCGCTTTCCACATAGCCCTCGACGCCGGTCATCTGCCCCGCGAAGAACAGGCCAGGCCGGTTCAGGCACTCATAGGTATCCGACAGGTACCCCGGGGAGTTCAGGAAGGTGTTGCGGTGCATCACGCCGTAGCGGGCGAACTCCGCGTCCCTGAGGCCGGGGATCAGCCCGAACACCCGGCGCTGCTCCGGGAATTTGAGCCGCGTCTGGAAGCCGACCAGGTTGTACAGCGTGCTCGCCGCGTCGTCCTGGCGCAGCTGCAGGCAGGCGTACGGCAT
>CACXEB010000088.1 GCA_902766515.1 uncultured Eubacteriales bacterium | reverse complement strand
TGTCGCCGGGATCGCTTTTCCGGATGCCATCTTCGCGCCGCAGCCGACGCAGTACGTGTCCCCCGTATAGCCGGCTTCCTCACAGGTTGCTTCCTTCGCGCCGCGTAACTCTTTCCCGCCCGCGTGGTTCTCCGGATCGACAGGGAGGATTTCATCCTTCTCCGCGCCGCAGCCGGTGCAGGTATAGTGGATCAGTCCCTCCGCGGCGCAGGTGGCAGAATAGTAAAGCTTCCCGTCATTCCATGTATGCCGATCCGGATCCATCGGTGCTGCTTCAGACTTGGTCAGCCCACAGACCACGCAGGTAAACCGCGTGATGCCCGGCGCGCTGCAGGTCGCCGGACGGATAGCCTTGCCCTCATCCCACTGGTGGCCTGCCGGTTTGCCTTCCTTCACACCGCAGACTCTGCATGTTTTTGGTGCGGTACAGGTTGCCGCCTGCCAGTCATGGCCCAGGGCTTCGCCCTCGGTCATTCCGCAGATTTTACATGTCTCCGGTTCCGTACAGGTTTCCGCCTGCCAGTCATGGCCCAGGGCTTCGCCCTCGGTCATTCCGCAGATTTTACATGTCTCCGGTTCCGTACAGGTTGCCGCCTGCCAGTCATGACCATTGGCCTTACCTTCGGTCAAGGCGCACACCTTGCACGTTTTCGGCTCGGTGCAGGTTGCCGCCATCCAATCATGGCCATTGGCCTCACCCTCGGTCGCGCCGCATACCTTGCAGGTCTTCGGTTCCGTGCAGGTCGCTGCTTCCCAGGTGTGCTCACCGGTAGCCGGAATGACGCTGCCGTCGCTGATTCTTTCTCCACAGCCCATGCACCAGGCGTCCCCGGTATAACCGTCCTCGCCGCAGGTCGCCGGCCGGGCGTTCCGAATCTCCCGGCCGCCCATGTGGTTCGCCGGATCGGGCAGAATCAATACCCGCTTGTTCCGACCGCACCCGAGGCAATGATACACCGTTACGCCCGTGCTCCGGCAGCCGGCGGCCCGGAGGGCCGTCCCTTCATCCCACCGGTGGGCAATCACCGGGATCTGTTCCCCGTCGCTGAGTTTCTCCCCGCACGCCGCACAGTATACGTCTCCCGTATAGCCCGCTTCAGTGCAGGAAGGTTCCCGGTCATCCCGGATTTCCGTCTTCCCCTCATGGTGTTCCGGATCCAGCGGAATGGCTTCCGGCCTGGTCGCACCGCAGGCGGTGCAGGTATAGCGCTTCATTCCAAGCTTGACACAGGTAGCAGGATAGATGACCTCTCCTTCATTCCAGGTATGTCCTTCCGGATCGACCGGCAGGAATTCCGTCCGCTCCAGACCGCATGTCTGGCAGGTATAAATGACCAGGCCTTCTATCTGGCAGGTCGCGGGATGCTGAACTGTTCCCGCATCCCATTGATGGCCCAGCGGCTCGCCCTCCGTCGCGCCGCAGACTTTGCAGGTTTTCGGTTCGGTGCAGGTCGCCGCCTGCCAGTCATGCTTTCCAGTCGCCCGGACCACGCGGCCTGTCAGAAGCTTAGCGCCGCAGTCCCGGCAATACGTATCACCCGTATAGCCCGCCGTCCCGCAGGTCGCCGCCGCCTCGTCCCGCAACTCCGTGCCGCCCGTATGGGCGGTCGGGTCCGGTTCCGTTTCCATTTCCAACGTCAGGCCGCAGCCCACGCAGGTGAACTGCCGCAGGCCGGGCATGATGCAGGTCGCTTCCTGGAGGATGTCGCCGGCTTCCCACCGGTGGCCCTCCGCCGGGACCTCCCGGCCCTTTTCCAACAACTGTCCGCAGGCAGCGCAGTATGTATCCCCCGTATACCCCGCTTTTGTGCAGCCTGCCGTCTTCTGCCCCCGGATCTCGGTTTCACCCGGATGGTTGGACGGGTCCGGATCACCCTCCGTCTCCCCGCAAGACTTGCAGGTTTTCGGGCTGACACAGGTTGCCGGCGTCCAGTCATGGACATGGCGCTCATACCCGCAGTACGGGCAGATGTCTCCCACGCTTTCCCTCACCCGTTTTTCACACCGCGGGCAAATCCAGTAGTCCTCCGCCGCCAGCGCCGCCGGAGCCGGCAGGAGGGACGCCAGCAGTGCCAGTGTCATCAGGACGGAGATGATACGAATTCGTTTCATGGGAGGTCTCCTTGAAAAACAGTGTGGAAGCGTTGGAGATATACGTCTGGGCAGACAATGAATGATGGTTTCAGCCTCGCCTGATATTCAGTGTATACGAGGCGCGGACAGCGAAGGATCTGTGTTGCAGCATGGTGGGGATGAGGGGTAAAAGCTGCAGTCTTATTTGACCAACCCGTGGTGCCGTACAGCTGCATCCTGTGTTTGTATCCTGGAGCGCTGATTGGATTCTTCACTCGCTTCGCGGTTCAGGATGACAGCCGGGGGGATTTGACGAAAAAGGGAATCGGAGCACGGCAGGTTTTTTACTTTGCTCACAGCAACAAGCTTCTGTCAGCCAATTGAGTTTCTTTTTCGACGATGGCACTGGCCTCCCGCAAGGTGGCGGCTGCCGCTCTGCCATCATGGCCAACCTGCGCTGCCGTACAGCTGCATCTTCGTTTATATCCTTCAGCGCTGATTGGATCCTTCACTCGCTTCGCGGTTCAGGATGACAGCCGGGGGAATTTGACGAAAAAGGGAATCGGAACGCGTTTGGCAGAGAGGACTGCACTTTGTTGGCAACCGGATGCATGCACATGAGACTTATACCAGTAAAGGACTGGCATCAGGATTTGCACGGAACATGGTGCAGGTTTTTCGCATGAATCGCGGCAACAATTGTCCTTTCCTGCGGGCACCGTCTCAGGGTACGGTGAGGGTGGCTGACACGGTACATACGTCATAGGCATGTACAAGATGTGGCAGTTTTATCGGAGATTCGTATCCGGTCGCCACAGTCACATCCCAACGGATAATGGACGCAGCGCTTTCCGTAAGTCAGCCATAATCACCGGGGCATATGCGTCAACGTCTGTAAGCTGGGGGACGTCTCCCCCTGCACCCCCTCCTCCTGCTGCCTCCCGCCTTTCGCCTTCGCTCTTTCTTGTCTCAGGTTTCTTGTTGTATAGTTCGCTCCCAAATTTCAGGTCTGTACAGGATTAAAGATCAGAAGATATCAGATTCCAGATTGATCCATAAAGCGGGGCGGACGCAACCGCTGTCACTGTTGACAGTGCGGTAGTCGAGGGACCCGCCGGTGCACACGTAAGCGGCATAGTTCTGATAGTAGCCGGGCGACCGCAGCCACCACCACCCGGCCGCCTTGCCTTCTGTTGTTTTGTAGCTGTCGTTTGTATACGCCCCTTCCTTCTTTGCGTACGCTGTCGGTGTCCCCCGGCTCTTCGTGTTGTTGCTGTCATCTCTTGTT
>CACXEB010000087.1 GCA_902766515.1 uncultured Eubacteriales bacterium | reverse complement strand
CGTCGCCCTCTTCTTCGGCATCTCCCGTTGGAACGGCTACTTCTGGGCCCGCCAGATGATCTCCAACAACAACGAACAGCCGCTGCAGGTCTTCATCCGCAACCAGCTTGAGACGTACACCGACCTGGAGCAGCTGGCTTCCTGGACCAACGACTACGCGGCGGATTCCCTGATCTTCGCGCTGATCGTCTGCTCGATCATCCCGATCCTGATCATCTATCCGTTCATTCAGAAGTACTTCGCCAAAGGCACCAACGCCGGAGGAGTGAAGGAATAAATATCTTATCAAGGAGGAACTTTGCATGAAGCGTATTCTGTCTCTTGTTCTGGCCTGTGTGATGATCCTGTCCGTCGCGGCGATCGCGAACGCGGATGACGTCACCCTGCGCATGGCCACCGGTTACAACAACGCGAAGACCGGCCTGACCTTCAGCGCGGACGTTGCCGGCGAAGGCATCACCCTCGCCGATGGCGTGACCTATCACACAGGCGACCTGAAGCCCACTTGGGTGGAAATGGAAAAGATCCTGTCCGCGCTGACGGGCAACAACGTCACCATCGACGGCTCCTACTACCAGGGCAACAGCGATACCAAGGAATTCGACTACTGGAAAGAGCAGCTCGAGCAGGTTGACATGGTGCCCGGCACCTCCCTCACCCTGACTGCCTACGGCGATTCCGGCAGCCTGGTGAACCTGGCTGAATATGCGGACCAGCTGCCCGACTTCATGGCGTATCTGGAAGCGAACCCCATCGTCCGCCTGTCCATCACCGGCAACACCGAGACCGGCGCGATCTACTTCGCTCCCTACTTTGACGGCGTCAACGACATTGAGAAGATGCCCCTGATGCGCGTTGACATGCTGCAGAAGCTGCTGGACGGCGAAGGCGCCTTCACCGCGGAAGCCTGCAAGGACACCGCCGCTCCCGTCTACCAGCCCTACATGCCGACCGAAGGCAAGATCGAAATCGAAACGCCCACCGCCGACGGCAGCGCGACCCAGATCCTCACCAAGGATTACGACGCGTACGGCAACATCATCGCCAAGATGAACGAAGTCGGCGCCATGTCCGGTGTGGACGCGGTCAACATGCTGCGTGAATACATCGACAAGACCTACGGCGGCTACTACGGCGCGACCCGCTCCAACCTGTTCTGCGGCTTTGACGCTGCGTGGGACGCTGACGAACTGGTCGCCCTGCTGCGCTGCGTCGTGGCGAACCCCCAGACGCTGAACGGCAAGGATTCCATCCAGGGCCTGTTCTCCCGTGAAGAGAACTCCATGGCCCGCCGCCCTGATGTCTACCGCCTGGGCGGCCCGCTCTTCGGCGTCCGCGGCTACGAATCCCGCCAGGATTATCTGTACTTCGACTTTGACGGCGAGCTGAAGGACGGCCGCCAGAACGTGCTGGCCTACGAAGCCGCTGCCCGGATGCATGACATGGCCCTGGAAGGCCTGATCTCCTCCGACTTCATGACCCGCGCCGGCACCAACTCCGGCATGTACCTGGAGAACGACCTGGGCTTCATGTCCTATGACTACAACCAGACCCAGACCCTGCTCAACCGTTCCAAGCTGCAGCTAGACGAAGGCGAGAAGTACATGGCGGTCATGATCCCCGTGGCCCGCTGGTATGACGGCACCAACGAGGATGGCGTGTACATGCGCTTTACCGAGAGCTGGCGCTCTGTCAAGCCCGGCGCCTGGGCCATCTCCAAGAAGGGCGTGGAAGCCAACCCCGGCGCCCTCGAAGCCCTGCTCGCCATGGTCAACTACGTCTACTCCGAAAAGGGCCAGATCCTGATGAGCTACGGCCCCGATGCCTTCATCAAGACCAAGGATGACGGCTCCTACGAGACCTTCAACTTCAACGGCAAGGAAATGCCCGTGATCGCGGATGCGACCGCTGAGGAACTGTGGTCCCTGGCCGGCGGCAATTACACCAACTTCGCCCGCCAGTACCTGGGCTCCACCCTGTCCTTCGTGAAGAGCCAGGCCTTCGAGTATCAGTGCACGCATGAAGTCGGCAAGGAAGGCGCCGCGAAGCTGTCCGCCGCCATCGCCCTGGGCACCATCAAGCATCCCGCCCTGGCCGTGACCGAGAACCGCTGGTACACCTCCGTGCCCACCGTGCTGCCCTTCTATGCCTCTGAAATCACCGAGAAGAACAACCTGAGCGACCTGGCCGCCAAGTTCAGCAACGACTTCAACCAGTTTGATGATATCGTTGTGAACGGCATCCCCGAGGGCCGGACCGCCGCCGAGCAGGCTGAACTGGTGGAAGATCAGTGGAACGGCTATGTGTACACTGAAATCTGCAACGACGCCTGGACCCGTCTGCTGGACTACTACCAGTCTCTGAACTGATTCTCTGAACTGATTCCGGACAGGCGTTCTGACGCTCAGCCGGAATGATGTCACTGCTCATCTGCCTCCTCTGCGGAGGAGGCGGATGAGCTTCCTGAAAGGGCTGAATCGATATGTACAAAAAGCAGGTAAACTTTCAGCGGATCGTATGTTTGTGTGCCCTGGTGATCGGCGTGCTCTTTTTCGTGTACTCGCTGGGCATGATGACAGACCTGTATGATACGCTGTTCAGTATGGTCCAACCGAATAACCTGGACGGCGCCAAGGTGAAGGGCGCCCGGATCTATTACGACATGCAGCCCTTTAACCGCCTTCTGCTGCGCCTGTCCATCGCCATGATCGTGCTGTCCTGCGTGCTGTTCCTGACGAATACGCACTCCCGCAGGAAGTACTATCTGAGCAATACGATCGTCACCTGCCTGAACGCGGCGGCGGAGGTCGGCATGGCCGTTTGGTGCCATCTGCAGGTAGCCGCTTTCAAAACGCAGTACCTGACCACCGTGGATTTTGCCGAGCTGTACAAGCGCCTGTCGCGCCGCGGCACCTATACGGACTCCACGTTCTGGTTTGATATCCATTACCTGGTCTGTGCGCTGGCCATTGTCGCGGCCGCGCTCCTGATTTTGAATTTAATCTGGAAGAAGAAAGTCATGCAGGGCGAACAGGCACTGCTCGCCGCTGCCGGAAAGGAGGTATCCGCATGAGCGAAGACCGCTACACCGAGCTGGACCGGATGCGCTATACCAAGAATACCACCTCTTCACGGCTCGCCCTGCTCGCCATCGTTTTCGATGTGCTCTTCTTCATCAGCCTCTATAAATCCGATGTGGGCACCTATTACTATACGATCATGATCGGCGCCTCCATCATTTACAACCTTGTGTTCCTGCTGGCGACCTTCCTCTGCTCCGAGGGGGTCAAGAGCTATCAGGTTTCCTATTCATGGGCCATGATGGTGCTCGGCGCGCTGCAGATCGCGCGAATATTCATCATCCCCATGGATGCGCACCGCACCATGGTCAGCAACGCGCCGGCCATGGGGGACGGCCAGTTTATCCGGATTGTCATTTATCTGTCGCTTTCCGCCGTCTGTCTTTTCGCAGGCGCTATCATCAATCTGAATAAGAGCCGTGCGCTGTCCGCGCATCTTGCCTCTTTGCAGGGCTAAGGGGGAAAACACATGGCTGAGCTTCAACTGCAGCATCTGGACAAGATTTATGACAATAACGTACAGGCGGTGTTCGACTTCAATCTGGATGTCAAGGACGGCGAGCTGATCGTCCTGGTCGGCCCCTCCGGCTGCGGCAAATCCACGACGCTCCGCATGGTGGCGGGCCTGGAGGATATCTCCAACGGCCACCTGCTGCTCGATGGCAGGGACATCACGCAGGCGCCGGCCAAGGACCGCGACATGGCGATGGTGTTCCAGAATTACGCCCTGTACGGCCATATGACCATTTATGAAAACATGGCGTTCTCCCTCACGCTGCGCAAGGAAAACCCCAATGTCATCCACAAGAAGGTCCTTGCGGCGGCGGAGATCCTGGACCTGACCGCGCAGCTCAACAAGAAGCCCTCCCAGCTGTCCGGCGGCCAGCGCCAGCGTGTGGCCATGGGCCGCGCGATCGTCCGCAATCCGAAGGTCTTCCTGTTTGACG
>CACXEB010000086.1 GCA_902766515.1 uncultured Eubacteriales bacterium | reverse complement strand
GGTCGAACCGCTGTTTGATCCGCGGAAAATCGTATGGTATGACCGGTATTCCGACGGCGATCCGTACGAGGACGCCGGATATATAGACCGCTTCCATACCCTCCTGGAAGCCGTGAAGACGCACCGGCGAGTCCGGGTCGAGTTTGTCAGTCATCGGAACAAGCATAATATTTGGGCCGTGATCCCATACCGCCTGGAATACTCCGCTACGGACGACAAGTTCCGCCTGCTGTGCCGGAGCAGACGGACGAAAGCCCTGACGCTGAATCTGAACAGGATACTGGCGTGCACCCTGATGGCGACATATGATCCTGACGACCGTCCAGCGCCCATTCTGGAGAATGAAACGGTCACGCTGGACATCCTGGATGAGCGGAACGTCCTTGAGCGTGCCATGCTTCAGTTTTCCTATCTGGCCAAGCGGACGGAGCGGATTGGTGAAAAGACGTACCGGATGACGCTTCACTACCGCCCGGAGGATGAAACGGAGCTGCTGATCAAGATCATTTCCTTCGGTCCGCTGATGAGAGTAGTGGAGCCAGACAGCTTTGCGGCGCTGATCCGTGAACGGCTGGAAAAGCAATCCAGGCGAAATTTCTTGTGAAAATATAGAGTTCGCAACTTTTTTTCCATGATCTTTTTGACAAAACCTGATAGGCTATCATTGCAGAGCGGGTCAGAGATGATCCGAAGGCGCAGACAGCAGTCCCACGACGCAGGGAAGCGGAAGCCAAGCTTCTATAGGGGACACCTGCCTGGATTATTCCGTAACGCTTCATAGCGGGAAACGCGCCTTGCGCTCTGCAGTATGTTCCGGTAGTTCAACGGCAGAACGCGCGGCTGTTAACCGCCTGATGAAGGTTCGATTCCTCCCCGGAGCGCTCGCAGGAATTCCTGCGCAAAAGATACCAACAGCAACTCAGCCGAATTCAACTGCCTCACAGGAAAGGCCGGAGTAACGCCGGAATCTTCTGCCTGAACTCAAGAGGCCCCCGGTTTGACCGGATGTCGGAGGTGAAACTCCTCCCTTGATATATGGTATCTAGCCGGCATAAAGGCGCCAACAGCAATCATGCATTTGACAGTTAATCAAAGAAGCAAAATGACGCCTTGTATTCTCTAAAGATGTCTGCAGCATTCCGGCCGTTGGTCCTGGCTGGAGGACACCGGGCTCATAACCCGTGAGGAGGGAGTTCGAATCTCCCACGACCACTGAAAAACGACATCTTGTTTCTCAAAGATACCGGAGAAGGTATCAAAGCCATGAAAGATGCGAACAGCAATTCATGCTGCGTAATTATAACGTTGAAAAGCGCATCTTGAACGAATTCGGTTCGAAGGGAGGACGATGATCATGCTGAATGAACTGAAAAACGAAATCAACCGCACCCTGACTGAAAACGGCGCAATGACACTGCAGACGACCGGCTCTGACTGCCTGGATCTGTTCGCGACGATAGGCGCGCTCCGGAATGCTGAAGAGCAGGAGATCATCGTCCGCTTCATTCGCGCATACGCGGAAGATCGCGACCTGGCGATGAAAATGCTCTTCTACTGCCGGGATATCCGCGGCGGTCTGGGAGAGCGCCGCGTGTTCCGGGCCATCCTGAAATACCTGGCGAATGCCCGGCCGGAATCCGTCCGAAAAAACCTGGGGCTCATCAGCGAGTATGGCCGGTGGGATGATCTGACCGTGCTGTTCGGGACCCGGTGCGAGGAAGACGCGATGGATCTGATCCGCGACCAGCTGGATCAGGATCTGTTCGCGCTGGAAACCGGAGAAAATGTCTCCCTGATGGCCAAATGGCTGCCTTCCGTCAACACTTCCAACGCCGAGGCCGTGCGGAACGGCAGGCGCATTGCCAGGGCGCTGAAGATGACCGATGCGGAATACCGCAGGACGCTGGTCAAGCTGCGCGCGAAGATCCGGATCATCGAAAACAACCTGCGCGAAAAGGACTATACCTTTGATTATGAAGCGCAGCCGTCCCGTGCGATGTTCAAATACCGCGACGCATTCCGCAGGAACGACAGTGAACGGTATGAAGCGTATCTGGACCGTGTGTCCGAAGGAACGGCCACCCTGCACAACGGTGCGCTGTATCCGTATGACATCATTCAGAAGGCACTGTACTGCTCGGACGGGGAGTCGGAACGCAGGGCGCTGGACGTGACCTGGAATGCGATGGAAAACCTGGCCCCGCAGGGGAATGCGCTCTGCGTCATCGATGGATCAGGATCCATGTACTGCGGCGGCACGCCCATGCCTGCTACGGTGGCCCTGTCCCTGGGCATCTGGTTTGCGGAGCGGAATACCGGTGCGTTCCACAACCATTTCATCACCTTCTCGACCCATCCCCGCCTCGTGGAGATCAAGGGACAGGATCTGGTGGAAAAGGTCCGGTATTGTGAATCTTTCAACGAGTGCTCGAACACCAATGTCCAGAAGGTGTTTGAACTGGTCCTTGCTGCGGCTGTCCGGAACCGTATACCGCAGGAAGATATGCCGGAGACACTGTACTTCATCTCCGATATGGAATTCGACTGCTGCACCGCCGGCGCTGGACTGACGAACTTCGAATACGCCAGGAAGCTGTTCGGGGATCATGGTTACCGGCTTCCTCAGATCGTCTTCTGGAATGTCCAGAGCCGGAATGAGCAGCAGCCGGTCAGCATGAATGACAAGGGCGTGATCCTGGTCAGCGGATGCACCCCGAGGCTCTTCACCATGGTGGCCAACGGCCGGTATGATCCGGCTGCGTTCATGAAGGAAGTGCTG
>CACXEB010000085.1 GCA_902766515.1 uncultured Eubacteriales bacterium | reverse complement strand
GGGGAAAACATTCACCGGTGGAAAGAATGGAAACGGTTGGTATTGACTATATTAAATCAAATACCAACTGAAATGTCAATAGAGAAATGCCAGATTCTTTCAGAAAATTTCAATAAATATCATTTTCCATGCACAATTAATACAGAATTGCTGTACGGACATGGGAACTTTCAAATGGATCCTGATTCTGTCAATAACTGGTCAGCTTTCCGGTGCCCGGGCAGCGCGCTGCATGCGCTCCCAACGGTCCCAGCTTTCGCGGACGGTTTCCAGGTCGGCGTCGGTGATCGCTTCCGGGCTGTTGTCCATGTGCCACAGGTAATACAGGCTGGGCACGCCGAGATCGGGCTGGATGCGCACGTACTCCAGCCAGGACTGCTTGTCCGGCATGGGCCAGTTGTCCGTATCGATCAGCCGGTCCGGCATGGCGGCGCGGGCCACCCGGGCGCGGTGGATCATCTGGGGGTTGACGGGCTTGCCGGTATTGATATCGTTCAGGCGGATCATATCCAGCTTGTCCGCCAGGTAGGGGTGCGGGCAGTGGCACATCACCAGCGCGTCCGGCTTCACGGCTTTCGCCGCGTCGTAGACCATGCCCAGGTAGCTGCGCATCAGCTCCAGGCCCCACACCTCCCCATGGCGTCTGCAGCCTGCGCAGCTGGGGATCCGCGCGGTGAAGTCGATCTTGAAGCCGTCCGCGTCAAGGCCTCCGGGGGACAGGAGATCCCGGCAGCGGTCCTCAAACAGCCTGCGGTAATCCGGATGCGTCGGGTCGATGGCGACGGGGCGGTCCCGCCAGTCGCGGATGCACAGCGCCGGCTCGACGCCCTCCGGATCCCAGGCCTTCAGCCAGAGCAGGACCCGGCGGCCCTTTTCGTGCATGCGCGCGATAAAGCTTTTCATGTCCGGCCACTTGACGGGATCGACGGTGTTCAGGCCGTAGGCGGCCTGCCATTTGTCATCGATCACGATGGTGCCGGGCCGGATCTGCTTCTCATCCAGCGAAGCGGTGAATTCCTCATAGAAGCGCTGCGTGGACAGCGCGGGCGCGGGCTGCTGTTCGCGGCCGCTCATCGCGCTCTGCGCGCCCCATCCGCAGAAAATGGGCTTCGTCCACCAGTCCGCGGGCGCGGGCCTTCCGGCGTCGGGCAGGCGCTCCAGCCGGGAGAATGTCCCGATCAGGCTGTATTCGTCCGCGCCGAAGATCATCTGTACCTGCGGCAGTGTGTATTCGCCGCTGACGGCCGCCTCGCCCTCGTACCGGAGCAGGAGCCCCTGGCCGCTGGCGCCGCCGGTGTACTCAAACTCCGTGAAGCTGTGCATGCCCGGTTCCGCGGTGACGCCCAGCGTCACGCAGCAACTTCCCTTCCGCAGCACGTAGCAGAAGGGCGGCGGGGTAAAGAACCAGTGGTCCCGCCCCGGGAGCGGCCCGCCGCCCATATCGATCAGCAGGCGCTCGGACGGCGGATTGACATAGCGCTCCCGGCCGTCCGGCTCCGGATTGAATACGCTGTCCACATCAAAGCACGAATAAAACCGGCCGGTGCTGTAGCGCTGGTTGACGCCGGTGTAATACCCGCTCAGCAGCTCCGCGTCCGTGATCCGGCCCGCGCCGGTCACCGTCACGCTGTAGGTGATCCGGTCCTCGCGGCATTCGACAACCACCTTCTTGCGGTCCCAGAACAGGGAATCCATTTCGGCGGACAGGCGGACCGCTCCCTCCGAAGCTTCGGCTTCCCACGCGCCGCAGGATGCGGTGACGTCGCGGCCGGACAGGGTATGTATGGAAGAAACCAGGAACAGGTCCATCAGGTGTTCGCCGCCGGCCGTATGGACGTGCAGGGCGGGGCGGCGGTCATCCATTTCCAGGGTATAGGCGGGGCCGGTGATCCGAAGCCGGGGCTCCAGGCTGTAATTCATGGCAATCCTCCTGTTGAAGGTCATCCGAAGATGGAGCGCAGCCCGCGGATGCCGCTTTCGGGGCTGGTGAGAAACCGGCTGTGCTTCTCCCGCGGGACCCGGTCCAGCGCGGCGGCCATGGACGCCTGGGCGAGCACGACGGTATCGTGCCCGGCGGCCGCCTCGTCCAGGCGCGCGGCGATGGCCGCCAGGTACGCTTCCCGGTCGCCCCGGGCCAGCAGGGGGCCGGCTTCGGCAATGAGCAGCGTGTCGATCGTCTGACCGGCGGCGTAGCGCCGGATGAGGGCTGTCGTGGGCCCGAGGGTGGACGGAACCGTCGCGCAGACCACGATGCTGCCGGGACGGGCGGCGGCTTCCCGCGCCATGGGCTCGTCGATGCGGACGAGCGGCATGGGACAGATGTCCCGCGCCTCTTCCAGCAGTTCCCCGACGGAGGAGCAGGCGGACAGGATGGCGTCCGGTTTTGCGGCGGCCGCGACCTGCAGCAGCGCGAAATAGCGGTACCGGCAGGCCGGGCTGATGCGGCCCTCCGCGTTGATCTGCTGCAGGATGCTGTCGTCCAGATAGTGGTTGACCTTCACCCGGGGCAGCAACGAGGCGCACAGGCGGCCCAGGCTGTCGATGGTGGCGGGGGTGGTGTGAATGATGGCGAGGCGGGGGGATGCGTTCATCTGAAACCTTCCTTTCGTCCGGGAATGATGTATTGTATTCGCCCCGAACACGCAGAACCCTTCATGTAATTGCAAAAAATTTCAAAATCCGCATCGGCCATATGCCGCACACATTGAAGGTTAAACGTGAAACTGCAGGAACGAAGCGGGTTCTGAGCGCCCTGACCGCTGTGAAATATGCTTTCCAGAGTGAAAAATAGTAAAAATAAATGAAAAAATGTGCCATAATCTGTTGACAAAGCGGGCTGTTTCTGATTTAATAAATACATGGAACTGCTTGCGCCGAAACGCCGGCGCATGAACCAACCGGGACCGAACGAGAGGATCTGATATCTGATGAAGCGTGCCGAGGTATATAAACAGCTGATGCTTGCCCGCCGGAACGGTTATGCGCTGGGCAGCTTTTCACCCCGGAATACGGTACTGATCGACGCGATTGTCAACGCGGCCCGGGCCAGACAAAGCCCGGTCATGGTGCAGATGTCCTCCAACGAGATGCGCTGGTTCAGCGTCGAACCCGGCGAGTTTGCCGCCGCGTTCCGTGAAAAGACGGCCGGAGCCGGCGTGCCGGTCATCCTGCACCTGGATCATACCTATGATTTTGAGACGATCGTGAAAGCCGTCGAGGCGGGCTTCGACTCCGTGATGATCGACGGGAGCAAGCTCCCCTTCGAAGAGAACGCGGCGCTGACGCGGAAAGTGGTGGATTTCGCCCACGCCCACGACGTGGCTGTCGAAGGCGAGCTTGGCAACATCGGCGGCGCGGACAAGCTGGAGACGGGCGGCGACACCTCGCTGTACACCGTCCCGGAGCAGGCGGAGACCTTCGTGAAGCTGACCGGGGTGGACAGCCTGGCCGTCAGCGTGGGTACGGCGCACGGCGTCTATCCGACGGCGAACCCGCATATCGACTTTGACCGGCTGCGCGAGATCCGCGACCTGCTGCCGGAGACCCCGCTGGTGCTGCATGGCGGCTCGGGCCTGCCTATGGAAACGGTACGGCGCGCGATCATGATGGACGGCCAGGGCGGCATCAGCAAGCTGAATATCGCCACCGACCTGGAGCTGATTTTCCAGCGGGTGCTGAAGGTGCAGCGGATGCCCAACGCGGAGGTGGTCCGGCTGGATCCGGCGGCGCTGGCGCAGGCGACCGCGGAGGTGCAGGCCTTTGTGGAAAACCGGATCGAGACCTTCCTGTTTTCCGCCGGAAAGGCGCAGAAATAAGAGAACCCATGCAAAAGACCCGGGCTGATCGGCCCGGGTCTTTGTGTCGGGAATACGCCGTGATCGGAAATGCTCCTCCGGTGGAAACTCCGGCAGGGTCACGCCTCTTCCTCGGCGGTTGGCTCTTCCTCGGCGACGATGATGTTGTGCAGGTCTTCCATGCCTTCGAGCTCACGGTCGGTGATGACGGTGTGCTCGTCCACGCCGGCCACCTTGCACATGGCGACGGTGCCAAGCTTGAGGCTTTCGATCAGAAAGTAGGTGACCGCCGAGTGGTCGATCGCCAGGTGCTTGATGGACTGCTCGCGGGGGTCGTGATTGGTGAGGCCCGCGGCGCGGTCAATGCCGTTGGCGCCGAGAAAGCACTTGCTGAAGCGCAGCTCCCTGAGCATCCGCTCGGCCATGGGTCCGACGCAGGACGAAGTGCTGTGCTTGATCTGGCCGCCGATCATGATGCAGGGGATATTCTTTTCAAGCAGCTTGTTCATATGGGTGATGGAGTTGGTGACCACGGTCACATGCTCCACCGGGAGGAAGTCGATCAGCAGGAAGTTGACGCTGGATGGATCCAGGAAGATGATGTCGCCCGGATGGACCATGCGGCTGGCGGCGGAGGCGATCCGCAGCTTTTCGTTTTTGTTGAGCTGCATCTTCACCTGGATGTTCATTTCCACGGCGCGCTTGGGCAGCTGGACGCCGCCTCCGCGCAGCAGCTCGACTTCGCCGCTCTTCGCCAGCGCCTTCAGGTCGCGGCGGACGGTCGATTCGGAGCTGTCCATGGCCTCAATGATGTCGGGCAGGAAAAGCAGCTTATGATCCTTCAGCAGGTCCAGCAGTTTTTGTCGGCGAATGGCGGGAATCATGGCGTTTCATCCTTTCTGCGCGGCAGGTCGCGGGAATTGATGAACACAGTATAGCACAGATTTTCGTGTTTGTCACACGCTCTTTGCGTCCAGGCCCCGCTCCAGCAGGTCGATGGGCCGAACGGACCGGCCGTCCGCGCTGATGCGGAGCGCCCGGATCTGGCCGGGCCGGAAGGTGAGCGGCACCTCGGTCTTCAGCAAGGGCAGGGACAGGAGTGCCTCTGCCTGCTGGCGCGATGTTTCATGCATGTGCACCACCACGTCGCCGCTGCCGTCCTCGGCCAGCTTGACCGCGTCCAGCAGGGCGGTGCCCGTGAGCTTCGCCAGGCTGCCCGCGCCGGGCAGTACTCCTGCGTGCGCGTACTCAGGCTGGAGGATCATAGGCGCGTTCAGCAGCGCCGCCTTCCGGTCCAGCGTATCGGCTTCCTGCCCGCCCGTGTGCGGGCATAGCACGAGGCGGAACTCCTGCATCCCCTGGTCGACCACCGGGTATTCGTCGCTGCCCGGTTCGACGGTCATCGGCTCGTGGTTGGCGTAATAGGGGCTGCGCAGGGCGGTCAGGTACAGCGTGCGGGCATGCGTGTCGTAGGCATACTTGCCGTCGTTCAGGACCGCCAGCCCGCTGGGCCGCGTCTCCATGCCGGAGGTGCAGCCGCTGACGTCCACCCACTGGTGCATGGGATACTCCTCCCCGTCCATTTCCCGGTCCGCCCAGCCGAAGGGCGCCTGCGCGCGCACATGCATGTAGTTCAGCTTCAGGGGATAGGCGAATTTCAGGCACTTCTGGGTTTCGCGCCAGTCGATGCGCACGCGGACATGCACTTCGGGCAGCTCGCGGTACAGCGTGTAGTCCCGGACGATGCGCGTCATGCCCAGCCGCTGCGTCACGCGAAGGGTACGCAGCACGTCACCGTCGGCGATTGCGCGCACGCTGAGGGTTTCGACGGGCTCGTGCGTGCCGGTGAAGTGCAGCTTGGCGTGGCTCCAGGTGTCGCTGGTGTCGCTGAAGACCAGCGTCTGTGAAGGCGCGCGCATCAGCTCCTCCCCGGTCGCTTTGAGGGTGAGGGAAGCGATCTCCCCGGTCTCCGGATCGAACAGGACCCGGACCATCCCGTTCTCCAGCCGGGGGGAGGGATCGTCCGGCACCGGGATGGGAACGGCTTCCGGGGCTTCGCATGGCACGGGCGCGAGCAGGTAGCGCGCCCAGCCCATGGCGGGCACCCGGGCGACGAAGCACAGCTTCGCGCGGCCGTTCGCGGCCGCCGAGGCGGTGAGCTTCTGCCACGGCACCTGCTTTCCTTCGCTGTCCAGGAGGATGAATGTCCCCCTGCGGTCGACCATCTCGATCTGCACGGGCCATACCGCGTCGAAGGCGTGGGGATTGAACACGATATAGGGCTGCGCGCCCTCGATGAATGGGACCTCAATGCGGCCCGCGAGGGTCTGGAGCGCTTCGTTGGTCACCTCGTCGGCGGTGGACAGGGCATAGCCGAAGTCCTGGCGCGCGTCGTCATACGCTTCGATGATCGCCGTGCCGGCCAGGATGTCGTGGAACTGGTTGAAAAGCACCTTTTTCCAGGCCCGGTCCAGGTCGCCGCGCCGGTCGCGGCTTCCGTACAGCACATGCGCGGCGGTGGACCATTTTTCCGCGGTGAGCAGGGCGTTCTCCGCCATGCGGTTCCAGCGCTTGACGCCGGAATGGGCCGCGTAGCAGCCGCTGGCGTGGTGCAGCAGGTCGCCGTTGACGATCGGCAGGTCGCCCGTCACCTGATCGAAATAGCTGTCCGGATCGCTCATGGTCAGGCTGACGCCGCCGCGCCCGTCCATGGCGCGGATGCTCTCGATGTT
>CACXEB010000084.1 GCA_902766515.1 uncultured Eubacteriales bacterium | reverse complement strand
TGACCAGGTCATATCCGTGCAGCAGTTCGCGCACGTCGCAATCGCTGGTCGCGTCGCCCCACATCTCAGTGAAGAACTCGCCGCGCATCGGGGTCGGATTCCCGACGGACAGATAGTCATATGTCACCGCGCCCTCGGGGATCCGGGAATCCGCTCCGTCGAGGGAAGCTTCCTGCGCGGCGGCAAGCACCTGGGCAAACGCCAGCGCCAGCACCAGCAGCAGGGCCAGAGTCTTTTTCATACGCACGGTACTTCCTTTCCAGGCATGACAGCCAGCCGTCTGTCAGCCGCTTTTCGAAGCCGCGCCGGGGACGTTTCCGTCCGCCGGCGCTTCAGGCATTATTCAAGGCAATCGCCGATATTGATGTGGACCTGTCCGAAGCCCATCGCTTCGAAGGTGTTGACGAACGCCCGTCCGCCGGAGTACACCGGCGTCGCGGTCAGCGTGCCGTCACCGTTGTCCGTCACGTTCACGGTGACCGTCAGTGTGTGGCTGTCATACACGATCATCGAATCGCTGCCCGCCACTTCGCGGATCTTATACACGAACGGGGAATCCGGTACGTCGTCCTGCGTGTATTCCAGCGGCGTGAAGACGATCTCGCCGTTGGCCGTGTTGGTCACGCGTTCGATCAGCTGGCCGTCCGCGGTCCGCAGTTCAAACGCGAACTGCCCCGCGGTCAGCTCGGCGCCGATCAGTTCCTTGCCCGCGTTGATCGTGCTCTTGCCGTCCTTGTCCACGGTCCGGCCCGTGGCCTTGTACACGTTATTGAACACCGCTTCCGCGCCGCTGGGGCTGGCCACCGCCGTGATATGCCCCTCAAGGTCGTCCGTCAGCGTCATCTCCACGTCGATCGTATGCGTATCATAGGTATAGCCGGGCGCCGGTTCTGCGGGGATCACCTCGCGAACGGCGTAGCGGATCGGGCTTGACGGCACGTCCGCCTGCGTGTAGCTGATCTGCGCGAAGCTGACGGTCCCGTCCGCCTGGTTCTGGACCGTCTCCAGCACGCGGCCTTCCGCGTCCAGCAGCTCAAAGCTGAACTGCCCGGCCGCCAGCGTGCGGCCCGTCAGCACCTTCAGGGCTGCCGGGGCGCCCTTGCCCTGCGACGCGTACATATTGGTGAAGCTGGCCAGGTCCTTCCGGTCGCTGCCGTGATTGGTATACACCTTCTCAACCGTCAGGGTGCCGTCGCCGTTGTCGGTCACGGTGACCGCGATCTCCGCCCGCACCGCGTTGGTCACGGCGGTCACCGTACCGCTCTCGGTCAGGGCGTAGCGGTAGGTGCCAAGCGTCGCCTCGGTGAATTCGATCGGGCCGATCTCAAAGCTGCAGCTGCCGCCTTCCGACGGGGTGATTGTGACCGCGGCTTCCTTCGGCATCGGCGTGTCGGAGCTTTCCGCCTTCAGGGTGAATGTCCACTGGTCCCCGGGCTTGAACGCGCGGCCCGTCAGCAGCTTTTCGCCCTCCAGGGTCACGGTTTCCGCCGCCCGGTACACGTTGGTGAACGTCGTTGCGCCCTCATATTCGGCCACGGCGGTCAGGTTGCCCTTGCCGTCGTCGGTGACCGTCACGGTCACCCGGACCGGATGCGTATCGTAGGTGATGCCGTCCATCACCGGCTGGTCCGCGGTCACGCCCTCCGGCAGGTTCTCCGTAATGGTGTAATGGAACGCCTTCTCGTACTGACCGTCGCCGGTCTCCGCCGCGCCGATCATATCGGCCTGGGTGTAGGTGATCGTCCCGAAGGCGAACCCGCCGTTCTGGGTGACCGTGGCGGTGTCGCCGCTGATTGGCGCGCCGTCCTCGGCGGTCAGGGTGAAGGAAAAGGTCTCTCCCTCGTGCCAGGCGCGCCCTGTCAGCGTCTTCTCCGCCCGCAGGGTGATCTGGGAGGGGCTGGTCGCGTATTCGTTGATGAAGGAGGCAGCCGCGCTGCTGTCCTCGGCGATCACGCCGGCCAGCACGATGGGTTCTCCCTCCTGGCGCGGGTTATAGCCCGCTTCCGGCGCTTCCGTCACCGTATAGGCCGCGCCGACCGGCAGGTATTCCAGCTTCACTTTCTGGTCATGGGCCAGCTGGAAGGTAAAATGCTGATTGTTCTGGGTCGTTACTCCTGCGGGCCACTGATACCCGGCGGGGATGGTGGCGGGCTCGGACAGCTCCAGCGTCATCCTGAACTGCTTGCCGGCGAAAATGAAGTGGCCGCTGGGCACCTGGACCTGCTTGGACACCGTCAGCGCGCCGGTTTTGCGGCGGTTGGTGTAGGTAATGGTCCCGCTCTTTTTATCGCCCAGGTGGAAGAACTGGGCCACCTTCAGGACATTGTTCTCGCGGTAGACGGTCACCCGCAGCTCATACTCGGAGGTCTGGTACACCATCGTCGGATTGTCCGGGTGGACCTGGGTGACTGTATAGCGGTAGACGCCCACGTTGTCATACTCGATCACAATGGGGATCGTGCCTTCATTGTCCACCGTCGGAGACACCCAGAGGCCTTCCGCCCCGCCTTCCGGCAGCGGCGCGCCCACGTCGACCGCCTGCAATTGTATGCCGCAGGCGTCCGCGGGAGTCGGCGGCGTGCCGTCGACCGCAATGGTAACGGTCAGGCTGGCTGTCGCGTGTTCCGCCGATGCGGCGCATGCCGCGCCAGGCCCCAGCAATAATGCCGCGGCGATCAGCAAAGCCAGGAATTTCGGCCATTGACTCATACTGGTATCCCCTCTCTGGCGAAATGTATCGTCAGTCCCGCTCACGGTTCGATCAGGGTGAGCAGGACGGTGCGTGCGTCAGTAAATTCTTCGGAGCAGGTGCTCAGCGCGAGGATGTGCGGCTGTTCACCGGCGTCCAGGACGGCCTTGAGCGCTTCCAGCCCCTCCTGGGACACGTGCACGGCGTTTTCCTGCACGGTGCTCAGGATGGTTTCGGCGGTCACGTCCTTCCAGTGGGTCGGGTTGAAAATCATGTAATCGGACGCGCTGCACACGATGCAGGAGATGGACCGCAGGGCATGCACCTTGTCGCGGAGGTACAGCAGCCCGTCCTGGTGCTCGTTGAAAAACGCTTCGTCCTTGTACAGGTTCACGTCACTGAACATACGGTGACGGCTCATGTTGTGCCCGTACAGCAGGCTGTACAGGTCCTGGTAGTAATCGTCGTTGCGACTGTCCAGGAAAATACTGCCCGCCAGGGCGAAATTGCCGTACACATCGGTGTTGATGTAGGAATTATTGGTCTCCCCCCGCACCAGCGGGTAGTCGATCGCGGTGCCCGGCATCGTCAGCCAGCCGTTGACATCGGGGTTGATGGCGCGCAGCTCCTCAAAGGGCGCGCCGTAGGCGGCAAAGGTCGATTCATAGGCGGCCCGGGCTTCCGCTGCCGCAATCGCGGCGGCTTCCTCTGCTTCCGCCTGCTCGGCGGCGATCCGCGCCTGCTCCGCGGCCTTCTCGGCCTCCGCGGCCGCCTTGGCTTCCGCGGCCATCCGGGCCTTGATCGCCTTCATCTCGTCAAACACGGACTCCGCCGCGTGGTAGATCTGGTGGTTGTCCCAGAGCGCGTACCCGGCGTACAGGCCGACCACCAGCAGGGCGACCGCCACCAATGCCGACACCAGGCCGTTCAAAAAGTTCAATCCCGCGCGCGCCATGAGACCTCCAAATACGTTCATGATTTGCGCCGGGCATCCGGCGCGTCCGTTTCAGGAAACAGGGTTCACATCCCCCGGGGGGAGCAGGGCGCACCCTGCTCCCCGGATGGGGGAAAAATGTCAGGCCATCGCCTGATGGGTCAGTTGATCAGGAATCAATACTCTTCGCGCTTGCGCAGCTTGAGCGCCACGAAGCCCATCGCCGCCAGCGCCATCAGCAGCACATAAGGCAGGGTCTCGAGGGTGATACCGGTGTCGGGGGTGATTTCCTTGTTGTTCTCGATCTGTTCCGCATTAGTGTCTGCAGCGGGAATATCACCGCTAGCATTAGTGTAAGTGGTCGTATAACCGTCTTGATTAGCTTCCGTTTCCGCAATTGTATAGCTGACATCCGTCGGGACGTTCGTAAAAGTGATTTCCTCGTCATGAACAAGGGTTATTGAAATCGGTTTGTCGCCACTCCAACCAGGAGCAATGGTCTTTTCTTGTCCATCGTCGGTATATTTGATGGTATTATTAACAGTCTTATCGCCAGACTTGAAGGTAACGGTTACGTTCCATGTCTTGGAGCGGTCACCCATGTTACCAGATACGATCTTCTTGATCTTGACAGCACCAGAAGAGAAACTGTTATCCAGAGAGTCAATCTTTGTGCCCGTGTTCTTTCCAGCTTCATCCTTGCTGTTGTCCTCGCGGATCGCGATACCAGCTACCAACAGTTCGCCCGTTGCAGTGTTACGAGTAACTGTGACCTTCAGATACCAGGGAGAAGTATGATAGGTAACACCGGCTACATTAGTATCCGTTTCAGTAATCTTGTAGGAGTATACACCAACCTCGCTAAAAGCAGGAAGGTGAATGGTTACAGGATACGTTGAGTTAGCAGTATTTGCTGTTTTCTCCTCAATCGTAACAGGATCAATGGTCACAACAGGCTGGCTCTGAACGCTCGCGCCGACATCTTCCATCCCAGTGGCTTCAACAGCAAAACTCAGCGAATGAGCAGGAATGGTTGCACCTTCCAGCACGCTGAAGGTGTACTTCTTATCGATTTCCACCGTCAGAGCCTGAGTAGCAACTTTGTCGTAATCGGTGTCCTTTACATAATCGATATCGGGCGTGGTGGTACCGTTCCCAACAAGCGCGGGCTCCTTCGGGTCTTCGTCGCCAATTTCACCCGTAGCGAGCGCAGCGACGCTGACCATCACCATCATGAGGGCCAGCAACAGTGCAATAAGTTTCTTCATGGTTTTTCCTCCATCTTTTTTGGTTTTATGTCAGCCCCTTCGGGGCGAACATACAGGGTTGTTGCGGGTCTGCCGCGGCAGACCCCTGTGTCGGGCAAGCTCGTTTAGCGCTTACAGTCCCCGCCTTCGCAGGATGGAAATGACCTTGCCCTCGACGCTTTCCAGCGGGATGGGACCAAAGTCCCGGGAGTCTTCCGTCTGGGTGCGGTAATCACCCAGGACGTACAGGGTGCCATTCTGTACATTGGTGATGTTCAGCAAATCGCCGCGCGTGTAGGTCGGGAAGAGGATCTCCTCGCCCTCGGTCGCGCCGTTGACGGTCACAGAGCCACGGGTGTCGATCTGAACGGAGTCTCCCGCGATGGCCACCACGCGGCCGAAGTGCCGCTGGCCGTCCACCTGGTAGGCGACGATATCCCCCGCCACGATCCGCTGGCCCATCAGCTCATGGATCCCGCGCCGGAAGATGACGCACAGGTCGCCGTCCTTCAGGGCCGGGAACATGTGCTGTCCGGAACACTGGCAGATGAGAAACCCGTAGGTCAGCACCAGCCAGACAACCAGGGCCAGCACGGCCACCCGGCCGAGCAGCGCCACATAGCCGCTTCGCGTCAACGCGCGTTCTCGCCGTTTTGCGATCACGTCCTCGATGCGCGGCTGTTTTGTCACGATGTCGAATGCCCCCTTTCCATCGGTCCGTCGGTCCGCCCGCCGCTTGGGGATACGGGCGTCCCCGGGTCAAAGTTCCTGCAAGCAGGTTAATCCTTTGTGGTCCCGGCCTGCGCCAGCAGCGCGTCATACCTGGCGCGCTCCGCGACAAGCGCCTGCTTGTAGATATCATTCAGCTCGCTGATTTTCTTCCACACGTCCGCTTCGGACACGCCTCCGAAAACCTGCTTGCGGAACTTCACGCTCCTGAGCCAGTCGGTCACCCGCTGCTCCTCCTGAGGGGGAAGCCGCACTTCCCCGTTTTCTTCGCTCATGTTCCTCAACCCCCTCTCTCTGAGCCGCGCGTTTATTGTATCATATTCCGCGGCCTTTGCGCTACAGGTTCACAAGATTTTTTGGGCGTTTTTACACCCGTCCGTCAGGCGATCCTTCTCCGCCGCCTGCGCTGGCCGAGGATCACGCCCACGCCTGCCAGCGGGATCAGGCCCAGCAGCAGCAGGTACGGGCTGGTATCGTCGTAGATACCGGTGTCGATCTCCACGTTCCTGTAGTTCTTGAACTTGACGATACAGGTACTGCTCGAGGTACTGCTCGGGATGACCAGCGGATAGGTCTTGTTGCTCTCAACTGTCTTCCAGTCGGGGTTCTCTTCCTGGCTTGTAATATACGCCTCACCGTTGGTTTCCGAGATCTCCAGAATCGCGCCTACCGGCAGATCGCCAAAGTTGAAGGTTTCGTTATGCTTCAGGCTGATGGTCAGACCGTCCTTGCGGGAAACTTTGCCACTATTGTCCGTCACGATGGTTCCGTTATCGAACCCGGTGATGGCCGTCCCGACCGCGTCTGTCAGCACTGCGCTGAAGGTAAAGGCTTCATCACGGTTGCCCATGTTGCCCTCTACCAGTTTCTGCAGCGTCACTTCCACTTCGTCGCGCGTATTGGTGAATGCCACCGTGGAACCGATGGCGACGTTCGCCGCCTTCGTCCCTTGTCCGGAGGCTGTTCCTACCTGGTAGGTGGTGGTCATGTCTGCGACCGCGGTTTCTTCCACGGTGGCGGTAATGCCGGTGGGAAGGCCTTCGATCACTTTGTTTTGATCATGAGCCAAGTCGATTTCCGCGACGCCTTCCACAAAGGACACACCGCTGTATTCTTTGGTAATGCTGGTGTCGCTCAGTGTGATCGTGAAGTGATACAGTGTCGTTGCCGCCTTGTCATCCGGACGGTCGCTGGCAACATTCTTGCTCACCGTCAGGCTGTCCGTGTCGCGCGTGTTGGTGAAGGTGGTTAACACACCGGCCTGTGGGATGGTACCCGACTTCTTGCCATCGCCGCCATCAGAAGTGAAGCCTGTCACAGCCGTTTCGGAAACCGTGTAGGAGGCATCCGCAGGCAGGTGTTCAAGATTGATTGTCTGATTACTTATCAGCTCGAAGGTCAGCGTCTTGCGGTCTGTGCTGACCGTCACGCCGCTCATGGCCCAGTCTGCCGCAACCGGCTCGCCCAGTACCACCGTGAAGGTGAACGGAACCTGATGATCTGCGGAGGCGTCGGAAACGACTGTTTTCTTGACTGACAGGCTGCCCTGGCTGTACGTGTTCGTGACCGTGATCTCACCCGTCATGTGCCCGCTGTCCAGCGTCGCCGGGTCGCTTACGCTCGTCTCCAGCTTGTATCC
>CACXEB010000083.1 GCA_902766515.1 uncultured Eubacteriales bacterium | reverse complement strand
TGCTGCCCTATCCCAACAAGGTGGCGGTGGTCTATATGACCGGCGCTGCCCTGCAGGAAGCGCTCGAAGCGGCCTCCCAGGCGCTGCCATACAATGAGGAGACGGCTGCGGCCTGCGCCTCCTTCATGCAGGTGTCGGGCCTCAGCTATACGGTGGATACGTCCGTGGCGTATGACCGTGGCGAGGCCTACGGGGACAAGTGGTTCCGGGCGGCTTCCGTCGGCCGCGTGTCCATCGGGGAAGTCAATGGCAAGCCGTGGGACGCGTACGCCCTGTATGCCGTGATCACCAGCAACGCCAACTTCAACGGCATGGATTCCTCCTATATCTTTAAGGAAGCGGCGGAGGAGAACGAAAAGAGCACCATCACCACCGCGGTCGTCCGCGACGTGGTGTGGAGGTACATCACCGAAGCGCTGAACAACGCGATCGGCCCGGACTATGCCGAAGCCATGGGCCGGATCACGGTCAGGTAACACGGAGGCGGCCCATGCGCCCGGAGCTTGAACAGGTCCTGTCTGAAATCGAAAAAGTGATCGCCGGCAAGCGGGCAGTGATCGAAAAGATCCTGCTCGCGCTGCTGGCGGATGGTCATGTGCTGCTGGACGACGTGCCCGGTGTCGGCAAGACGACCCTCGCGGTCGCGCTGGGCCGGACCGTCGGCCTTCAGTACCGGCGCGTTCAGTTTACCCCGGACGTGCTGCCGTCGGATCTCGTCGGCTTTTCGATGTATGACAGGAACAGCGGCGGCTTCCGCTACCAGCCGGGCGCGCTCAATGGGACCGGCCTGCTGCTCGGGGATGAGATCAACCGGGCTTCCAGCAAGACGCAGTCCGCCCTGCTGGAAGCCATGGAGGAGCGCCAGGTGACCGTGGACGGGACCACCTATGGCCTTGAGCGCCCTTTCCTGGTCATCGCCACGGAAAACAGCGTCGGGACGGCAGGAACGCAACCCCTGCCGTACGCCCAGGTCGACCGCTTCCTGGTCCGGCTGTCCATCGGATACCCGGATTATGAGGCACAGATGGCCATGCTCCGCGACCGACAGAGGCAGGATCCGATGGAGACCGTCCGCCCCGCGCTGACCAGGGAGCGGCTGATGGAACTGCAGCGCGGGACGCGGGCCGTGACCGCCCGGGACGCGATCCTGGACTACATCACGCGGCTGACCATGGCTTCCCGGGAGCATCCGGCGGTCGAAGTGGGCATCAGCCCGCGGGGCGCCCTGTTTCTGGACAGGGCAGCCAAGGCCCGGGCGTTTATGGACGGGCGCGACTATGTGACCGGCGCGGACGTGCGGGCGGTGTTCGCCGATGTCTGCGCGCACAGGATCCTGGTGAAGGAACAGGCTGAAACCCGCGTATCGGACGTGCTGGACAACCTGCTGAAAGCCGTGGAATCACCGGACCGCCGCGGGATGAAGGACATGGTGAAACGATGAGCCGCCGGGGAGTCCTGTACCTCTGCTGGGCGGCGCTTGCAGGGTGCCTGTATTTTTTTGAGAACAATACAGGCACCCGCGTTGTTTTGCTGGCGGCGGCGCTGCTGCCGCTTGTTCCCGTCACCCGCCGGATCCTGTTCGGGCCGGATGCCCGGCGCACGGAAGCCCCGGAACGGCAGCGCATCAGCGTGCTCCGCCGGACAGACGCAGAGGAATGGGGCGATGTCCGGGAATACCGGCCCGGCGATCCGGTCAACCGGATCCACTGGAAGCTGACGGCCAAGCGGGAGAAGCTGATTGTCCGCGACCGGGAAACGCTTCCGGTGACGGCACCGGGCGAAGCGGCAGCGATCCGGCCGAAGCGGCTGGCGGTTCTCCGCCGGACGCTGGTTTGCGCCTGCCTGGCCGCATCGGCGCTGGCCCTGCTGACGCTTTTTCTGCTGCCCGGGGCGCGGGTAGGGGCACAGGCGCTTTGCAACCGGCTGTTTGCGGCCAGCGAGGCGGCCAACGCCTATGTGTATGACCGCTTTCCGGTCCCGGAGGACACGCCGGCGGGCCTGGCCGCGGCGCTGCTGGCGCTGGCGGGCGCCGGACTGACCGTGGCGGTGCTGGCCTCCGGCCGCCGGTGGGCGATGCTGGCGGCAACTGCGGGGTGCGCGCTGTTTCAGGCGTACTTCGGCCTGGCCTGGCCGGGAGAAATCAATGTGTCGCTGGGCGCGCTGTTCGTCCTTTCGATGGCCCGCCGCCCGCTGAAGGGCAGAGATGCTCTGACGTTGCTGGCGGTTTTTGCCGCCGCGGCGCTGGCGGTGACGATCATCTGGCCCGGGACGGATCCGGGGACGGAAACTGCGTCCGAGCGGGTGCGCGACAGCCTGAGCCGGCTGACGGAGCGCCTCGCCGGCGGCGCTGTGGAAACACCGGAAGGGGTGACCGAGACCCGCCATACCCATACCCGGACCCTGACAGAGGGGGACGGAACGGCGCGAACGGAACGCAGCTTCCGGCTGGTCACGGTGGAAGAACGGCAGATCTCCGGCCCGGAGTGGATCAACTACCTGAAGACGGCGCTGATGCTGTTATTGCTCGTCGCCCTGGTCACCGTCCCGTTCCTGCCGTTCCTGTGGCTGAACGCGCGGCGGAAGAAGGCGGAAACCGCGCGGGCGGCTTTCATGACGGCAGGGGTCAGCGACGCGGTCTGCGCCATCTTCCGGCAGGTCATCGGCTGGCTGGACGCCTTTGACTGCGGGGCGGGCAACCTGCCCTTCCGGGAGTGGACGGACCGGGTCGCGGAAACCATGCCGTCCGGTTACGCCGAACGCTTTGCGCCCTGCGCCCGGCTGTTCGAGGAAGCGGCCTACAGCGATCATCCGCTGGATGAATCCTGCCGCCGGCAGGCGCTCAGCCTGCTGGACGATACGGAGCGGCTGCTGAAGCCCCGCGCCACCTGGCGGCAGCGGCTCCGGCTGAAATATGGAGTGTGTTTATGGATCTGATACGCGCCCGGAAGCGGGCGATCCTGTGCGCCGTCCTCCTGGCAGCGGCGCTGCTGCTGACGGGCTGCCGGACGCGGACCGGGGATGCCGGCCGGCTGCCTGCCGCCGCCGAGGACACAGGAACTCCGGACGGCGCGATGCCGGGAACGGAACCGGCGGACACGGTGCTTGAGGAGGACGGAGAGCCCGGCGGCGAGACCCGGGAGAACCCCACGGCGCCGCGGAAGGAGTACGATGAAAACGCGCCGGCCGAGGTGACGGAGGGCACGGATCGCCTGCTGCACGCGGCCGGCACGGGCGAAGGCGCCCCTGTGCCGGAGAAAACAGCCCCGGACAGCGCCGTCCACGCGGACGGGAATGCGGCCGATCCCGCGACGCAGACGGTTCCGTCCGGACAGGCGGACGCGCTCGGCGCGTCGGAGGACGGGGAAGCGGCCGAATCCGCGCTGCTCTACTACACGGTCCTGCTGCGGGACCGGCTGGATACCCTGTTCGAGTGCAAGAAGCCGGATCTCTACTGGGAAACGCCCGAGGACCATGTGACGGTGCACAAGTCCTCCCCGGAGCACCGGCTGATCCTGGACTGCGGGACCTATGATGTCTCCGCACGCCTGCTGCCTGAAAACCTGCGGGTGGACGACGGCTGGGTGGTCCGGAAGAACCCCGGCGTGATCGTGAAGGTGGTGGACGGCGCGGTGCTGGGCAGCGGACAGGCGGGGACGCAGGCCGCCCGGCAGGTTTACGACGGCATGGCGGCGCGGCCCGGCTGGGCAGGCATCGACGCGGTCCGCAGTGGCCGGGTGCTGCTGCTGTCCTCCGGGCTGTTTGCCACTGAGTGGCAGCGGACGGCGGCGATGCTGCTGATCGCCCGGACAGCCCACGGCGACCTGTTTGCGGATACTGACGTGGACGAGGCGCTGCGGGTGCTGGCGGAGGAGGAAGCCGGCGGCCTGCCCGCCGGAACCTGGTATTGGAGGCCCGATCATGAGTGATACAGGCAATCGGGGCGCGCGGGCGTCCCTTCAGGCGCGGCGGCTGACCTATACCGCGCTCTACCTGGCGCTGGCCATGGTGCTGCCCTTTGTGACGGGGCAGATACCCCAGATCGGCCGGATGCTCTCCCCGATGCACATTCCGGTGCTGCTGTGCGGCTTCATGTGCGGCTGGCCCTGGGGGATGGCCGTAGGCTTCATCGCCCCGCCGCTGCGCTCGGTGCTGTTCGGCATGCCGGCGATCTTCCCGGACGCGGTGTGTATGGCGTTCGAGATGACCGTATACGGCTGCGTGTCCGGCTGGCTCCGGCAGCGCCTGCCGCGTACGAAGCCCATGATCTACGTGGTCCTGCTGATCGCCATGGTGGCGGGCCGCGTGGTATGGGGGGCGGCAAACCTGGTGCTGCTGGGCCTGACCGGCAATGCGTTTACCTGGAAGCTGTTTATCGACGGTGCCATCCTGAATGCCGTCCCCGGCATTATCCTGCACTGCGCGCTGATCCCCGTGCTGGTCATGGCGATGGAACAGGCGGGGCTGTCCCTCAACCGGAACTGATACTGCATGAACTGAACGGAGGTCACGAATATGAAAACACTGTATCTCGAATGCGGCATGGGCGCGGCGGGCGATATGCTGATGGGCGCGCTGCTGGAGCTGGTCCCGGACCGGGCGGGCTTCCTTGACCGGATGAACGCGCTGGGCCTGCCCGGCGTGGCGGTTTCGGCTGAGCCGACCGTCAAGTGCGGGATCACCGGCACGCACATGAAGGTCACGGTCCACGGGGAGGAGGAAACATCCCTGGATGATCATGAGGAAGCCCATGGTCATGACGGCCATGACCATGATCATCACCATGGCCACGACGGCGAAAACCATGATCATGAGCATCATCACGGCGAACACCATCACCATGCCACCGTCGCGGACATCGCGGCGCTGATCGACGGGCTGGATGTGTCCGCGCGCGTCCGGGCGGACGCGAAAGCTGTGTACGGCCTGATCGCGGACGCGGAAAGCCGGGTGCACGGCCGCCCGGTCAGCGAGATCCACTTCCATGAGGTGGGGACGCTGGATGCCGTGGCGGATGTCATCGGCGTCTGCCTGCTGATGGAAATGATCGGCGCGGAGCAGGTGACCGCGTCCCCGGTGCATGTGGGCAGCGGCTATGTGCGCTGCATGCACGGCGTCCTGCCGGTGCCGGCGCCGGCGACCGCGCTGATCCTGACCGGCGTGCCGACCTACGGCGGCGCCGTGCAGGGCGAACTGTGCACGCCGACGGGCGCCGCGCTGCTGAAGCACTTCGCCACCGGTTTCGGGGACCGGCCCATGATGACGGTGTCGGCCATCGGCTACGGGATGGGCAGGAAGGATTTCGAGCGCTCCAACTGCGTGCGGGCGTTCCTGGGGGAAAGCGGCGGCCGGCGGGAACAGGTCACCCGGCTGGAGTGCAACCTGGATGATATGACCGGCGAGGTGGTCGGCTTCGCGATGGAACGCCTGTTCGAAGCCGGCGCGCGGGACGTGTATACCCAGGCGATCGGCATGAAGAAATCCCGCCCCGGCGTGCTGCTGAGCGTCATCTGCATGCCGGAGGACGCTGACCGGCTGGCCGCTGTCATGATGAAGCATACGACCACACTGGGCATCCGCCGGGAGGACATGAGCCGCTATGTGCTCGACCGTTCCATGGAGACCGTGGACACGCCCTTTGGACAGGTGCGCGTCAAGACCGCTTCCGGGATGGGGGTCACGCGCAGGAAGGCGGAATACGACGACCTGGCGGCGCTGGCGATCCGGGAGGACGTGCCGCTGGACACGCTTCGCCGTTCCATTGACATATGATGACGGAAGCCTTTGAGCGGCGGACGCTGTCCTGCCTCCGCGCCCAGGCGGAACGCTATCCGGCCATGCAGGCGGAGGATATCGTCAAATACGTGTTCCAGGCGATGCTGGGGGTCGGACACCTGCTGACCTCACGGGAAGCGGCCGCGGCGTATATCGCAAGGGAAATGGCGGGCCTGGACGCGGATCCGCAGGAATCGTTGACGGAGCCGCTGGGCCCTGCCTGGTGCCGGCTGAACCTGCGGCGCGCCCTGGCGGAAGGCCTGGCGCCCGATGATATCGCGGGCTTGATGACGGTACCCCGTACGGCGGTTCACTTCACCCGGGCGGACGTGCGGGCGTGCTGCTTGCGGCTCGCGGACAGCCTGCCGCCGGGCATGCAGGTCCCGGACGAAGCGGCGCTGGCGGCCATCCTGGACGAAACCTGGCTGCCCAACCATTCGGATGCGTATCGGGCGCTCTATCGTCCGGCCTACCGGGTGATCGCCGCGGACTGGATCCCCTGCCTGGAAGCGGTCCTGGCCCTCGCCGCTTTGCGAAAAAATCAGCGGCGGACGCTGGTGACGCTGGACGGCCCCTGCGCCACCGGGAAAACCACGCTGGCCGGACGGCTGGCGGAGGTTTTCGGGGCCGCGGTGGTGCACACGGATGACTTTGTCATCCCGCATGCGCAGAAAACGCCGGAGCGGCTGGCGATCCCGGGCGGCAACTGCGACGCGGACCGGCTGGCGGCGGAGGTGACCGCGCCGTGGAAAGCGGGCGCGCCCGTAAGGTACCGGATCTACGATTTCCGGTCGGACCGGCTGAAGGAGGCGCAGACGCTCCCGGACACCGATGTGCTGATCCTGGAAGGGAGCTACTGCAATCTCCCGGCGATCCGACGGGACGCCGACCTGCGGCTGTTTCTGGACGCGCCGACGGACCTGCGGCTCGGACGGCTCCGGCAGCGTGAAAGCCCGGCGTCCCTCGTGCGGTTTCTGGCCCTGTGGATCCCGCTGGAGGACGCCTATTTCAGCGCCTATGGGCTGCCCGACGGCGGCATGTGTGTCATCTCCGCACATTATGAGGATGCTGATACATAATGTTCGGATTTTTGAGCATCAGTTTCTGCTCTGTTCAACAAAAACCGGATGATCTGGTGAAAAATACGAACATTTGCATATTGACAAGCGTTTCGGCAAATGCTATATTGGACAGGCGCTGAAGCGCTCTTTTCCGTGGTCCGCGGGGCATGTGCCTGCGGAAAACGGAGGAGAAATTTGTCAGCCGTCCGGGCGCACTACGGTGGGGGACCGCGTCAGGGTGCGCCTTTTCCATTCAGGCGGCGGGGGAGGAAGATATGCGCAAGGTTGGCATCATCATGGGCAGCGACAGCGACCTG
>CACXEB010000082.1 GCA_902766515.1 uncultured Eubacteriales bacterium | reverse complement strand
GGGCCCGCACGGCCTGCCGCTGATCGGCCGCGCCGACTGGAACGACTGCCTGAACCTGAACTGCTTCTCGAAGGAACCCGGCGAAAGCTTCCAGACCGTCACCAACAATGACACGGGCATCGCGGAATCCGTTTTCATCGCCGGCATGTTTGTGTGTGTGGCCGATGACTATACCGCGCTGCTGGAGCTGGCGGGCGACAAGGAAGAAGCGCAGTATGTGCGCGAACAGAAAGCGATCATGACCCAGGCGGTCGAGACGGCCGGCTGGGACGGCGAATGGTTCCTGCGCGCGTATGATGCCTATGGCCAGAAGGTTGGTTCCAACGAGAACGATGAGGGCAAGATCTTCATCGAGCCGCAGGGCATGTGTGTCATGGCCGGCATCGGCAAGGACAACGGCATGGCGCAGAAATCCATGGATGCCACACAGAAGTACCTGGAGTTCGAGCACGGGATCATGCTCAACTGGCCGTGCTTTACCACCTACCGCCTGAACCTGGGCGAAATTTCTTCCTACCCGCCGGGATACAAGGAGAACGGCTCGGTGTTCTGCCACAACAATCCCTGGATCATTATCGGCGAGACGGTCCTGGGCCACGGCAACCGCGCGTTTGATCTTTACCGCAAGATCGCCCCGGCCTATATCCAGGACCAGAAGCTGCACCGTGTGGAGCCGTACGTGTACAGCCAGACCATCAACGGCGCTGACAGCGGCAAGCCCGGCGAAGCCCGCAACAGCTGGCTGACTGGGACCTCCGCCTGGAACTTCTATGCGATCAGCCAGTTTATCCTGGGCATCAAGCCGGACTTCGCCGGCCTGAAGATCGACCCGTGCCTGCCTGCGCAGCTGAAGACGCTCGATATTCAGCGCGAATACCGCGGCAATCTCTACCAGATCCATATTGACAACCAGACGGACGGCGAAAAGGGCAGCATCGTGCTGACGGTCGACGGCCGGCCGATCGACGGCCAGATCGTTCCCCCGCCCGAAGGCACTGGCCGTGTCTGCAAGGTCAATGTGGTCCTGAAAGCCTGAAAGGAAATCGCTTATGGTAAATGACGATCAGCTGCGGGAAGTCCCTTTCAGCAGCGAAACGATCTATGATGGCAAGGTGGTCCACCTGGAGCGCTGGCAGGTCAGCCTTCCCAACGGCAACACGGCTGTCCGCGAGGTGATCAAGCATATCGGAGCCGCCGCCGTCGTTCCGATCGACGAGGAAGGCAACATCACGCTGGTGCGCCAGCACCGGGTGGTCATCGACGAGATGACCTGGGAGATCCCGGCCGGCAAGCTGGACCGGCCGGACGAGGATCCCCTCTGCTGCGCGAGACGGGAGCTTGAAGAAGAGACCGGCCTGCGCGCGACCGACTGGCAGCTGCTCAGCCGCGTCGTGACGACCCCCGGATTCTGCACGGAGCGCATCTCGATCTACCTGGCAACCGGCTTAAGCCAGCACCAGGCGCACACGGACGAGGATGAATTCGTGCGCGTCCGGAAGATCCCCTTCGCGGAAGCGGTGCAGGAAGTGCTGCAGGGACATCTGTTTGATCAGAAGACAGCGCTGGGCATCCTGTTGGCGCAGGAGGCGCTGAAGTCGAACAAAAAGCATGATCTATGATGACCTGACGCGATTCAAACGGATCTTCAGGCGCCTGCCTTCCCTGGAAACCGACCGGCTGTGCCTGCGGAAGGCTGTGCTCCGCGACGCGCAGGACATCTACCGTTACGCACAGGACGCGGAAGTGGCCCGGTATGTCCTGTGGACCCCGCATCACAGCCTGGCTGACAGCAGGGAAATGGTCCGGAGCATGCGGATGCAGTACCGCCGCGGATACCCGTCCTCCTGGGTCATCGCGCTGAAGGAGGGCGGACGGGTGATCGGCACCATAGGCTACATGTGGATCAGCCCCGGAAACATGTCCGCCGAGGTCGGCTACAGCCTGGCGCGCGACTGCTGGAACCAGGGCCTGATGACCGAAGCGCTGAGGGCGGTGCTGGCGTTCTCGTTCGATACGCTTTCCCTGCACCGCGTCGAAGCGCAGCACGATATCCGGAATCCGGCCTCCGGCCGGGTGATGGAGAAGGCCGGGATGCAGGCGGAAGGCGTGCTGAGGGACCGGCTGATCAACAAGGGCGCGTACAGCACCGTGAAGCTGTACGCGGCCATATCGGAGCAACACAATACGGCAAAGTGAGGAACCATTCCATGTTTACCTACAAGACCAAGGGTACCTGCTCGACGGCGATCGACCTGGAAATCGACGCCGACGACAGGATCACAGCCTGCGTCATCCACCATGGCTGCCGCGGCAATACTGAGGGGCTGAGCCGCATGGTCATCGGCCGGGACGCGTCTGAAGTCAGGGACCTGCTGCGCGGGATCCCCTGCCGCGGCGATACGTCCTGCCCGGATCAGCTGTCACGCGCCATCGAGGCGTATCAGTCCCAGAGAGGAGGCGCAGCGGTATGACATCGAAATCCAGCAAAGAGGAATCCAGGAAACTGGCGGTCCGCATTCTGTGCATCGTCATGGCAGCCCTTCTGATCCTGGGCAGCATCTCCGCCATCTTCGGCTTTTTCGGCTAATGAATTGCAAACGGCCGGGGAATATGATAAGATAACGCCGCCCGGCCTGTAGAAACCGCGGCGAAGGAGGTTGCTGCAACGTTATGTGTCATGTATATCTGGATGCCATGGGCGGAGACAATGCGCCCGACTGTACCGTTAATGGCGCGCTGGAGGCGCTTCGGCTGAATCCGCAGCTGCGTGTCACACTCGCGGGAACGGCATCCCTGATTGAGCCGCTGCTCTCCGGCGCGGATGATGTCCGCGACCGGATCACAGTGACAGACACGCCGGATATTATTACCAATCATGACGCGCCCGTCATGGCCATCCGCCAGAAGAAGCAGTCGGCCCAGGTCATGGGCATGCTGGCGGTCCGGGAAGGCGCCGCGGACGCGTTTGTATCCGCCGGCTCCACCGGCGCGACGCTGGCCGGCGGCATGTTCCGCCTGGGGCGCATTCAGGGGATCGACCGTCCCGCCCTTGCTCCGCTTCTGCCGAACGGCAAGGGCTATTTCTGCCTGATCGACTGCGGCGCCAATGTGGACAGCCTGCCGGAATACCTGCCCCAGTTCGGCATCATGGGCGACGCGTACATGCGCACCGTCCGCGGCCTGTCTTCTCCGCGCGTCGGCCTGGTCAATATCGGCGCGGAGGCGGAAAAAGGCAATGCCCTGGTCAAGGCCGCTTATCCGCTGATGGAAAAAGCGCCCTTCAACTTCATCGGCAACCTGGAAGGCCGGGACATCCCGGGCGATGTGGCGGACGTGGCCGTGACGGACGGGTTCTACGGCAACCTGATTCTCAAGTTTATGGAAGGCGTCGCCTCCACCCTGATGGGCATCATCAAGGATGAGATGATGGCGGATACGCGCGGAAAGATCGGCGGTCTGATCGCGAAGCCGGCATTCCGCCGGGTCAAGAAGAAAATGGACTACTCCGAGGTGGGCGGCGCGCCGCTGCTGGGCGTCCAGGGCGCTGTGGTGAAAGCGCACGGATCCAGCAACGCGCATGCCATCGCATGCGCCATCCGGCAGGCGGTCAACATGGTCGACCGCAAGCTTGTCCAGGAAATCACAAACCAATTGAACCATTAAGCAGGAGGACACAAATGATTTACGAAACCGTTGCCCAGATGATCGCAAAACAGCTCAAACTGAACGTCGCCGACATCACGCCCGACAAGCGGCTGGTGGAAGACCTGCACGCGGACAGCGCCAATGTCATGGTCATGATCATGGATATGGAAGACGCGTTCAATATGACCGTGGAAGATGACGCGATCAACACGCTCCATACCGTCGGGGATATCGTCAAGTACATTGAAGCACATCAATAAGAACGACAACTCAACGAAAGAACTGCCCCGGCTCATGGATGCGCTGGGATACAGGTTCCGCAGCGAGGCGCTGCTGTCGCTCGCGCTTCGCCATCCCTCCCTGGGCGCGGACAACAACCAGCGCCTGGAATTCCTGGGAGACGCCGTGCTGGAACTGTGCGTCAGCGGCGAACTGTATCAGAAGCATCCTGAGATGCCCGAAGGCGTTATGACACGGCTCCGTCAGCAGTCAGTTTGTGAGCAGGCGCTCGCAGCGGTTGCCCGCAAGCTGAAGCTGGGCGATTATTTGTGTATGGATCACGGAAGTGACGTACAGGGTGTTCGCCGTCAGTCGGGAGCGCTGTCGGACGCGATGGAGGCTGTATTGGCCGCCGTCTATTTAGACGGCGGTTTTGAGTGTGCCTGTCAGGTGATCCGCCGGATCGGGATCCTCGATTTTCCGCAGGCGGACGAGGACGCGAAGAGCCGCCTGCAGGAACTTTTGCAGGCAAAAGGTCAGGAAGCGCCCCGCTACCAGCTGATCCTGGAAGAAGGCCCGGATCACGCGCGCCGTTTTACCGTCAGCGTGTCTCTGCAGGACGGCCGCTGCGCACGCGGAGAAGGCTCCAGCAAGAAGCAGGCGGAACAGGCTGCGGCCGCCGCCATGCTGTCCGAACTGAAGGAGCTTTCTGACGCATGAAACTCAAAAAGCTGGAGATCAATGGTTTCAAGTCGTTCGCTGACAAGACTGAAATCGTATTCGGGCAGGGCATTACGGGCATCGTCGGACCCAACGGTTCCGGCAAGAGCAACATCGGCGACGCGGTCCGCTGGGTGCTGGGCGAGCAGAGCCCCAAGACGCTCCGCGGCGCCAGGATGGAAGACGTCATCTTTGGCGGCACCCAGAAGCGGAAGCGCGCGTCCTACTGCGAAGTCTCCCTGACCTTCGACAATGAGGACGGCAGCCTGAAAAGCTCTTTCGCCGAAGTGTGCGTGACGCGGCGCGTCTACCGCGACGGGGACAGCGAATACCAGCTGAACCATGTCAACTGCCGCCTGCGGGATATCCAGGATCTTTTCAGGGATACCGGTATCGGCCGGGAGGGCTATTCCCTGATCGGCCAGGGACGCATCGATGAAATTCTCTCCCAGAAGAGCGAAGACCGGCGCCAGGTCTTTGAAGAAGCGGCCGGCATCATGACGTTCCGGGTCCGCAAGGAAGAGGCGGAGCGGAAGCTTAGCAGGACTGCTGAAAACCTGAGCCGCGTCTACGACATCATCGATGAGATCGAAAAGCATCTTTCCCGCCTGGAAGCGGAAGCCGAAACCGCGAAAGAGTACCGTGTGCTGTTTGACCGGATGCGCTTTCTGGAGGCCAATCTCTTTCTGGTGCGCAGCGACCGCCTGAACGAGCGGATCGCCCAACTGACCAAATCGCTGGAAGAACTGCGCGACAGCGCGCTGACGGATGAAGCCAGGCTCGCCGGCCTGAATGATCAGCGGCTGGAGCTGGACGCGGCGGTCAGCGCCATGGAGGAAGAGGTTTCGGCGGCCCGGCTCACCTACAGCGCACAGCTGCAGGAAACGCATGACGCGGAGATGAACGCCCAGCGCATGCGGGGCCAGCTTGAGCAGTATATGCATGACCGCGAGCAGACGGAGGGTTCGATCCGCCAGCTTGAAAGCGAGCAGACGGAGATCACCGGCCAGCTCGCGCGCGGCGATTCGGAACGCGTACGGCTTGCCGATGAGGTGGCCGGTGCGACGGAAGCCTGCGCCGCCACGCTGAATGAGGCAGGCGCAGCTCAGGACGCCGCGCAGCTCGCGGAGGAAGAACTCAACCGGCATAAGGCGGAAATCCTCTCCGCCGTACGCCAGCAGATGGACGTCCGTGAAGCGCAGTCGCGGCAGACCGCGATCCGCGAACAGATGCTCTCGCGGATCGGTGAACTCGATCAATCGATCGCGGGCATGCGGGAGCAGTACCGCCTGCTGTTGGAGCAAACGGAACGCAACCGGGAGGAGTCGGAACAGTCAGACCGCCAGCTGCAGGAGCAGAAAAAGGCGCTGAACGATCACCTGGCCAGCATGCAGTCGCTGTCCGTCCGGATCCAGACGGCGACCGCCCTCGCCCAAAAGCGGCATCTGTCGCTGCAGGCCGATGCCAGCCGCCTGAAGCTGCTTGAGGAGATGTCCCGCGATATGGCCGGATACCAGCAGGCAGTCAAGAAGGCGCTCGAATACGCCCGGAACAGAAGCGGCGTCTACGGCGTCCTGGCCCGCCTGATCAACGTACCCGAACAGTATGAGACGGCCATAGATATGGCGCTGGGCGGTGCGCTGCAGAACATCGTCACCGATACTGAGGATACGGCCAAATTCCTGATCGATTACCTGCGCGCCAACCGTCTGGGCCGGGCGACTTTTCTACCCATTTCCAGCATCCGCAGCCGCGTGCTGACCCAGGAGGAGCGCCGCCTGCTGTCCATGCCCGGCTGCCTCGGCGTGGCCAGCGAACTGATCCGTTATGACAGCCGTTTCAAGGGGATCATGGAAAACCTGCTGGGCCGGACGGTCATCGCCGACACGCTGGACCATGGCATTCCCATCATGCGCGCCGGTCATCACGCTTTCCGCCTGGTGACCCTGAACGGCGACGTGATGCATTCAGGCGGTTCGATGACCGGCGGCACAACGCAGAACCGCACCATCTCCCTGTTGGGCCGCGAAAGGGAGATCAAGGACCTCCGTGATCATGTCAATGCCGAAAAAGAGGCGCTGGATCGGTTCAATACGGAGCTCATTCAGCAGAATCAGACGTACGAAGCGCTGAAACGGGACGAAGCCAGTCTCCGCCAGGCGCTGCAGGAAACGGAAATCGAAGCGGCCCGGCTTCGCCAGCGGGACCAGTCGGACAGCGAGGACCAAGAACAGTTCCGGGACCGCCTTCAGCAGGCGGAGAACGCCCGAAACCAGCTGCAGGCCACGGTGGAGGAAATCGACGCGGATCTGAAACAGGCCGCCGAGATCAGCCAGCCTGATACGGAGCGGAATGCGGAGCTTGAGCAGCGGACGGGCGAATTGCAGGCAAGGCTCGTGGCCCTGCGCGAAGAGGCGGAACGGCTCAGGGACCAGGCCACCCAGGCGCAGCTGCGTCTGAACAGCCTGACCCATGAGCAGGAGACGGCTGCCCGGCAGATCCGTACTGCGGAAACCAGGAAACAGGAGAACGAGAGCCGGCTTGCTGCCGCGCGCAGCCATTGCGAGCTGCTTCGCCGGCAGATCGATGAAACTTCGGACAAGTGCGCCCAGGCCGAACAGCAGGTGGAGGCGCTTCGCGTCAAGCACCAGGGATCGCTCGAAATTGTCGACGCGCTGGAGAAAGAACGCTCCGCGAAACTGCAGGAGCAGCGCCAGCTCCATACCGACCTCGAAGAAGCGCACAAGCATGCGGACGAGACCCAGAGCCGGATCCACCGGTCGGAGCTTTCCCTGAACAAGGCGCAGAACGATCTGACGCAGATGACGGATCACCTGCTGAACGCGTACGACCTGAGCTATTCAGACGCTTTGCAGTACCGTTCGGACACGCCGCTGGAAATGGGAAAGGCCGACCAGGAGGTAGCCCAGCTGCGCGCCCGCATCCGCGAGATGGGCAGCGTCAATACCGCCGCGGTGGAAGCCTATGAGGCCGAGCTGGCGCGCTACCGTGAACTGACCGCGCAGCGCGATGACCTGCTGAAGGCCCGGAGCGACCTGGAAAGCCTGATCAAACGGCTGACCAGCCAGATGGAGACGATCTTTACAGCTGAGTTCGCGAAGCTGGGCAGTTACTTCCAGGAGACGTTTGTGCGGCTTTTCGGCGGCGGTCAGGCGGAACTCCGGCTGACGGAAGACGAGGATCCGCTGAACTGCGGGATCGAGATCATCGCGCAGCCTCCCGGAAAGAAGCTGCAGCTGCTTTCCCTGCTCTCCGGCGGCGAGCGCGCGCTGACCGCGATTGCGATCCTGTTCGCAATGCTGAAGCTGAAGCCCACGCCTTTCTGCATTCTCGATGAAATCGAGGCCGCTTTGGATGATTCCAACATCTCCAACTTCGCGGACTATCTGAGCGAGTATGCCCGGACTACGCAGTTCGTGGTGGTGACCCACCGCAAGGGCACGATGGAAAGCTGCGATACCCTGTACGGCGTCGCCATGGAGGAAAAGGGCATCTCCCGCATGGTATCCGTCAACCTGGCTGATTATCCACAGGAATAAGGAGGTACATATATGGCAGGATTTTTTGCAAGACTGAAGGACGGACTGAAGAAAACGCGTGAGAAGTTTACCAGGGACGTCGATACGCTGGTGGAGAATACCCCTGTCATTGACGAGGACTTCTATGAAGAGCTGACCGATATCCTGCTGCTGGCGGACGTCGGCCTGCCGGTCACGGAGGATGTCATCTCGCGCCTGCGCGACACCGTTGATAAGCAGAAGATCAAGGATGCCAACAAGGCGCGGGAGATCCTGAAGCAATTGCTGGTCGAGGAGATGAATATCCCGCGGCCCGCGCTGCACTGGCCCATGGTCATGTTTGTGGTCGGGGTCAACGGCGTCGGGAAGACGACCACCATCGGCAAGCTGGCCCTGCGCTTCCAGGAGGTCGGCCGCACCGTCATGCTGGCCGCAGCCGATACGTACAGGGCAGCCGCTGACGAGCAGCTGGCCATCTGGGCGGAGCGCGCCAATGTGCCGATCATCCGCTCCCATCCGGGCGTGGACCCTGCCAGCGTGGTCTATGACGCCGTCCAGTCTGCCAAGGCGAAGAATATCGACCTGCTGATCGTCGACACCGCCGGCCGCCTCCACAACAAGAAAAACCTGATGGACGAGCTTGGGAAGATGCGCCGTGTGATCGACCGCGAGTACCCCGAAGCCACCATGCGCTGCATGCTGGTGCTCGACGCGACCACGGGCCAGAACGGCATCAGCCAGGCCAAGCAGTTCAAGGAAGCGACGGATATCGGCGGCATCATCCTGACGAAGCTGGATGGGACGGCCAAGGGCGGCATTGCGATCGCGATCCGGCGTGAGCTGGGGATTCCCGTCTGGTACATCGGTGTCGGAGAGGGGATCGACGATCTCCAGGCCTTTGACGCCAGGGAGTTTATTGACGCGCTGTTCTGAGCACAGGAAAGGCACAGGCATGTATATTCTGATCACGAATGATGACGGCGTTTATACGGAGGGGCTCAGGCTGCTGACGCAGTGCGCCATACGGCACGGGCACCGGGTCATGGTCTGCGCGCCGGCGGTCCAGCAAAGCGCAGCCTCGCATCATATCCACCTCAACCGGCCGCTGATGGCGGAGCAGGTCAGCCTGCTGCCGGAAGCGGAATCGTGGGCTGTGTCCGGCACCCCGGCGGACTGCGTGCGCATCGCGCTTGAGCTGAGCAAAGATGTGCCGGACGTCTGTATCTCCGGCATCAACGACGGCGAGAACGCGGGCTGCGCGGTCTTTTACAGCGGTACGGTCGCGGCTGCCCGCGAGGCGGCCATGCACGGGATTCCCGCTTTTGCCGTCTCCATCATGCCGGGCGCTGATACGGCGATGCTGGAGGGCCTGGCGGAAGAGGCGATCCATATGGTTGAAACCAGCCGCCTCGACGCTTTCCCCCGCCTCGCCGTGGTCAACCTGAACGCGCCGGCCATCCCGCGGAACGACTGGGAAGGCATCCGCCTGTGCCCCGTGTCCCAGGCGTTCTACCTGGACCGTTATGAACACCGCGTCAGCCCGCGCGGACAGCACTATTTCTGGCTCTCCAACGGACTGCCGATGGAAGCGCCGGAACCCGGAAGCGACTATGACTGGCTGAACAGGCATCATGCCACCGTGTCCGTGCTGGGCGGCAATACGTGCCTGCATGACCGGGTGCCGGTTTTTCTCCCGGCCCTGAATGACGCCCAGGAGGCGGAAGCCCATGCCCTATGATCCGCAGAGCCTGTCGGATGAGCTGAATATTACTCGGTGCCGCCTGAGCAAGAGCTACCGGGCGATCGCTGCCTGTATTGACCAGCATTATGACCGCGTGGCGTCCATGACGGCAACGATGCTCGCACGGGAAACCGGTGTCTCGGAAAGCACCGTCGTTCGTTTCGCAAACGCGATGGGCTACAAGGGATATCCGGAACTGCAGAAGGCCATCCAGTACCAGGCGCGCAAGCGGCTGACGACCGACGAGCGGTTCTCGCTTGGCGCGGATATGCCGCAGGATGATGTGCTGGCTGCCGTCCTGAAGGAGGATATCCAGAACATCCGGCATACCCTGACCCGGATCGACCGTACGGCGTTTGAGTCGGCCGTGGACGCACTGCTCTCCGCGCGCCACATCTACGTGCTCGGCCTGCGCTCCGCAGCGCCGCTGGCGCAGTTCATGACGTATTACCTGAAATTCATTTTCGATCACGTCGAGCAGGTTTCCACCGGTCTGGACGACGTGTTTGAAGGCCTGATGCGCATCCAGCCGGACGATGTGCTGATCGGCATCAGCTTCCCCCGCTATTCGACCCGTACGGTGGAGGCGATCCGCTTCGCCCACAGCAAGTGCGCAAAGGTCATCGCGATCACGGACAGCAAACAAAGCCCCCTGTGCGAAAAGGCTGACCTGAGCTTGACCGCTGCGACGGACATGCCGACGTTTGTCGATTCCCTGGCTGCGCCGCTGTCACTGATCAACGCGCTCATCGTCGCGCTGTCGCTGAAACGCCGGGATGACCTCCACGAAAGGCTGAAGCAGCTGGAGGACATCTGGTCAGAGAGCAGGGTTTACTTAAAGAAGTAGTATGGACATGCATGCAGAGGTAGCCATCATCGGCGGCGGCGCCGCCGGCCTGGCGGCAGGCGTATACAGCGCGAATGCGGGTGCGAAAACGCTGCTGCTGGAAAAGAATGAAAAGCTGGGCCGCAAGCTGTACATCACCGGCAAAGGCCGCTGCAACCTGACGAATGACGCGGCCCTGGACGAATTCATGCGCGAGGTGCCGCGCAACGGGAAATTCCTTTACAGCGCGCTGCACTGGATGGGACCGCAGGATACGAAGCGCCTGGTCGAAGCGCATGGCTGTCCCGTCAAGACGGAGCGCGGCCGGCGCGTGTTTCCGGTCAGCGATAAGGCCTCGGATGTCACCAAAGCCTGGACCCGCGCGCTGGACGAGGCCGGCACGGAAGTCCGCCTGAACGCGGAAGTCTTTTCCCTGGACGAAGCGCCGGACGGCGGCTATATCCTGTCCACCACGCAGGGCATGTGCCGCGCGGATACAGTGGTGATCGCCACGGGAGGCCTTTCCTATCCATCGACCGGTTCGACCGGCGATGGATACAGGTTCGCGGCCCGGCTGGGCGTACCGGTCACGGAATGCGTGCCTTCCCTGATCCCGCTCAGGACAGGCGACAGCTGGACGGGCACCCTGCAGGGGCTTTCCCTGAAGAATGTGACGCTGACCGCCATGATCGGGAAACGGACCCTCTACCGGAACCTGGGCGAATTGATGTTTACCCATGACGGTATCTCAGGGCCGCTGGCGATCGAGCTCAGCAGCCACCTGAATTTCCCGCTTCCGGCCGATCTGGCTGTCTGGATCGACCTGAAGCCGGGGCTCAGCGAAGAACAGCTGCATCAGCGGATCGTCCGGGACATCGGGGACGCGGGAAAGAAGGCGATGCGGACCCTGATGGAAGGCCTCCTGCCCCGCCGCCTGGCCGAATTGGTCCTGAAGCTGCTGAAAATGGACCCGGCGATGCCCGCCAACCAGCTCAGCGCGCCGAACCGCGACGCGCTTGTCCGCTGCCTGAAACGCTTTTCTGTTCATGTGAGCGGTACGCATCCCATTGCGGAAGCGGTCGTTACCCGCGGCGGCGTGGATGTCAGGGCATTGAATCCGGCCACGATGGCGCTCCGCACCCACCCGCGCGTATTCTTCTGCGGCGAGGTGATCGATGTGGATGCGCATACGGGCGGCTATAACCTGCAAATCGCTTTTTCCACCGGCGCGCTGGCCGGCTACCACGCTGCGCTGACTGCTTTGTCCCTCGAAAAAAAGGAGTCCTGACCATGCAATCGATCATCCTGGACCTGGAATGGAACCAACCCACCAATTTCCGCACCGGCGGTTATCGGGAATCCGGCGGAAAGCTGCTGTTTGAAATGATTCAGATCGGCGCAGTCAAACTGAATGAACAGCGCGAGATCATCGATACGTTCAACCAGCTGATCCAGCCCAGCTGTTATAAGCGCCTGAATCCGCATATCCAGAAGATCACGCATATCACGCCGGAAGCGCTGGAAGACGCGCCGTACTTTGACGAGGCGTACGCGGATTTCATCTCCTGGTGCGGTGAGGACAGCGTCCTGCTGACCTGGGGCTGCGATGATATTTCGGTGTTTGAACAGAATGTGCAGTATTTTGCCTGTGAACCGCCCCTGCCGCCCGTCTGTGATATCCAGCGGCTGTTCAGCGAGCAGCAGGAGACGCCGAACGAGCGCAAGTCGCTGAAGCGGGCCATGGAGATCCTGGAGATCGAACCGTCGGATGACAAGGCCTTCCACAACGCGCTGAACGACGCCTACTACACGGCGCTGGTATATGCTCACATGCAGCCCGCGGAGCAGATCCTCAAATACCGTCTCAAGGCGAAACAGCTGGTGCACCAGGACCGGAAAAAACGTCAGACCGTATCCGTCCGCCGGATCAGCCGCGGGGTGCCGACTATCCTGAAAACAGGCTACGGCACCAAAGTCCCGTGCCCGCTGTGCAACCAGCTCCATCCCCTGAAAGCGGGCTATGTCCGCCAGGGACAGCGCTATACCGCGCTGTCCTGTTGTGAACAGCACGGGCTGTATTACGTAAAGATGTCCGTCATCACCCAGCCGGACAAGCAGCGGATGCTGGAGCGGGTAACGGTACTGACGGACGAGCAGAGCCCGGCCTATGTGCAGACAAAGCTGCTGCAATGGCAGCATAAGCTCGAAGCGCAGGAAGGAGGAACACCTTGATCCGGATTACGATCGATGGCCAGACGCGGTCATTTGAGCAGGGAATCACCGTTCAAACCGCTGTCGACGCGCTGGCCGGGCGGGATTATCCCGTGCTGGGCTGCATTGCCGGCGGCGTCGCGTATGAGCTGCAGCAGCAGCTGTACCGTGACACGTCGCTGAAAACGCTGACCTACCAGGACGATGAAGGACGCAGGATCTATGAGCGCAGCCTCCGTTTCCTGATGCTGATGGCTGCGCGCCATATCTGGCCCGGCCTCCGCATCCGCATCGAGCATTCCCTCGGATACGGGCTGTACGTGACGGTCCGGGAGCATGCTGTCACATCGGAAGAGCTGCGCCATCTCCAGCAGGAAATGCGGCGCCTCTGCCAGGAAAACCTGCCTTACCGGAAGGAGCGCTGGTCCCGCACGCGGGCGATCGAATACTTCGCGGCCCAGGGAGAACCGGACAAGGTCCGCCTGCTGAGGTATCGTCCCTACCAGCACATCTATATGTATACCTGCCAGGACATGTGCGAGTACTTTTACGGCAGCATGCTGCCCGGGACGGGGGCTACGAAGGTCTTTTCGCTGAAGCTGAACAGACCGGGTTTCATACTCCAGATGCCGAAGCCTGCATTCCCGGACCGCATCTCAGCGGCCGCCCGCCTGCCCAAGCATCTCGTGACCTTCCGAGAGTCCAACGAGTGGTGCAGGATCCTTCGGTGTACCAATATCACGGACCTGAATGACATGATCCTCCGGGATGAACTGCGCAGTTTCATCCGGGTGAACGAAGCGCTGCAGGATAAATCCATCGCGGGAATCGCGGACGGCATATACAAGCATGGAAGCCGGGCCGTCTTTATCGCAGGCCCCTCGTCGAGCGGCAAAACGACGTTTGCGAACCGGCTGGGCATTCACCTGCGGGTACACGGGCTGATGCCCATGCTGATCTCGCTGGATGATTTCTACCGCCCGCGCAGGGAGATTCCGCTGCAGGCAAACGGCGAGCCGGACTTTGAGCATCTGGACGCGATCAATGTGGAACTGTTCCGCACCTGCGTCCAGGCGCTGCTTGACGGGGATGAAGTGCGCCTGCCCAGGTACTCATTTGGCAAGGATCAGCCGGACAACTGGTATCCCCCGGTCCGGCTGAGTGACGACCAGGTCCTGATCATTGAAGGCATCCACGCGCTGAATCCGGCGGTGAACAGCTGCTTTGACCAGTCAAAGATCACCAGGGTGTTTATCAGTGAACTGACCTGCCTGAACCTGGATGACCACAACCGCATCCGGACAACGGATGCCCGCCTGCTGCGGCGGATCGTGAGAGACTACCAGTTCCGGGGCACGCTGCCCAACGATACCCTGTCCATGTGGTCCAACGTGCGCGCTGGTGAGGAAACCTGGATCTTCCCCTTCCAGGAGCAGGCAGATTATGTCTTTAATTCCGTGCTGCACTATGAGCTGCCGTTCCTCAGGAATATCGCGTACGATCTGCTGGATGCCATCGAACCGGAGAACCCGAATTACCTGGCGGCGAAGCGGCTGATCAAAATCCTGCATTATCTGATTCCCGCACCCAAGGCTGCCCAAAATGAAATCCCGCCGACTTCCATCCTGCGGGAATTCATCGGCGGGTGCAGCTTCTACAGCTGAATGTATCGCTGTTTTAATGCTTGATACGGGTCAGGGGTTCATCAGGACACGGTCAATCAGTTCCCTGAAATCCTTCTGGATCCGTACGCCGGTTTCGAGCACCTCCTGGTGGGTGATCGGCTGGTCCAGGATGCCGGCGGCCATATTGGTGATGCAGGAAAGCCCCAGCACCTCCATGCCGCAATGACAGGCGGCCATGGCGTCCGGAACGGTGGACATGCCGACAGCATCGGCGCCCAGCGTGCGGAGCATGCGGATCTCGGCGGGCGTTTCATAACAGGGGCCGGACATCCAGCAGTACACGCCTTCCCGGAGCGTCAGCCCCATGCCGTCTGCCGCTTTTCGGCAGGCTTCCTGCAGGGCGGGCGTAAAGACATGGCTCATATCCGGGAACCGCGGGCCCAGCTCGTCGATATTGGGTCCGGTCAGGGGGCTTTCTCCGGTCAGGTTGATGTAATCCGTAATCATCATCAGATCACCGGGATGGAAGCCGAGATTGATCCCGCCGGCCGCGTTGGTCAGGATCAGCCGCCTGACGCCCATCAGCCGGAGCACGCGGATCGGCATGATGAGCCGGTCCAGCGGGATGCCTTCATACATGTGGAAACGGCCGCTCATGATGAGTATGCGCTTCCCATGCTTTTCACCGCTGATCAGTTCGCCCGCATGCCCGGGCGCGGTGCTGACCGGAAAGGACGGGATATCGCTGTACCTGATGCTGCGGACGTCCGAGAAAGTCTCCGCGTAGTTCCCCAGGCCGCTGCCGAGCACGACCGCGGTATCAGCGCGTCCGAGCGCCGCTTCGGCCACGGCCGCCGCTTCGCGGATTTCCTGATAAGTCGTCATGGTGCTCACACTCCTTGAAATTCAGGCCAGAAGGAAGCTGCGCCAAAGCGTTCGGGCAGGCCGAAGATATCCGCGATCGTGGCTGCCATATCGGCATAGGTCGCGCGGGTACCGAGGTCGAGCGAACGGTTCATGCTCCTCGACCAGCAGATGATCGGCACATATTCCCGGGTGTGATCCGTACCGGTATAGGTGGGGTCGCAGCCATGGTCGGCGGTGATGATCAGCAGATCCTCGTCATTCATCAGGCCCATCAGTTCGGGAAGGCGCTGGTCAAAGGCTTCCAGACCGTCGGCATAACCCTGCGCGTCGCGCCGGTGGCCGTAGACGCTGTCAAAATCAACCAGGTTGACATAGCACAGACCGTCGAAATCCGTCTTCATATAGGATACGGTCGCGTCAAGGCAGGCGGGATTGCCGGCGGCATGGTTGGAACCGGTCAGTCCGCGCTCCGCGAAGATATCCTCGATCTTTCCGACGCCCAGCACATCCTTGCCGGCGGCTTTCAGGACATCAAGGATCGTGTCGCGGGGCGGTTCAAGGGAGAAATCACGGCGCCGGGGCGTACGGACAAAATGGCCCGCGGTATTTCCCACAAAAGGACGCGCGATGACGCGGCCGACGCCATGCTCCCCCTGCAGTTGAGCGCGGGCGATGCGGCACATCTCATACAGCCGCTCGATCGGGATGATCTGCTCGTTGGTGGCAATCTGAAAAACGCTGTCCGCAGAGGTATAGACGATCGGATACCCGGTGCGGAGATGCTCCTCGCCGAGCTCGTCCAGGATGACTGTGCCGGAAGCCGGCTTGTTGCCAAGCGTTTTGGTACCGATCGCCGCTTCAAATCGGGCGATCACTTCAGGCGGAAAACCGTCCGGATAGGTCGGGAAGGCTTTATCCAGCGCGACGCCGGCCATCTCCCAGTGTCCCGTAGTGGTATCCTTTCCCTTGGACTGCTCCATCGCCCGACCGTAAGCGCCGCTGGGATGCGGGATCCCCGCGATGCCGAGGCCCGGCAGGTTGCCCAGGCCGAGCGTGCGCAAATGCGGCAGCTTCAGGCCGATCCTTTCCTGAATATGCCCCAGGGTATTGGCGCCTTCATCGTCGTACTCGGCAGCGTCCGGCAATGCGCCGGCGCCGACACTGTCCAGCACGATCCACAATACGCGTCTTTTCATGACCTTACCTCCTTTTTGCGTCTTCATCCCGGAAAACGCGAACGATTTCACTGGTCTTATTGTACACGGAAAACGGACATTTGAAAAGGGAGAATTTGTATGGAATGCACATTTATCGCAAGCGCCGCTTTCGGCCTGGAAGGCGTTGTCAAGCGGGAGCTCGAACAGCTGGGGATGGACGCCCGCGCTGACAATGGCGCGGTGCGGTTTGTCGGTACGCCGGAGGACGCGTTCAAAGCCAATCTCTGGCTGAGAACGGCAGACAGGGTACTGCTTTTGATGGCGGAAGGGCCGGTCATGAGTTTTGAGGATCTGTTCCGACTTGTGCGCGGTGTGCCGTGGCAGGAGATCCTGCCGAGGGACGCGGTATTCCCGGTCAGCTGCAAATGCGTGCGGAGCCAGCTGATGAGCCCCTCGGACTGCCAGGCCATCGCCAAGAAGGCGCTTGCGGAAGAACTGATGGCCTATTATCACATGACCTGGTGCGCGGAAAGCGGCCCGGTCTTCCCCATTCATATTTCGATCCATCAAAACCAGGCGCGCGTGATGATCGATACATCCGGCGACGCGCTCAACAAACGGGGATACCGCACCTGGAACGGCGAGGCGCCACTCCGTGAAACGCTGGCCGCCGCCATGGTCATGCTGTCGGGCTGGCGCATGGATACTCCCCTGCACGATCCGTGCTGCGGCACGGGAACCCTGCTGATCGAAAGCGCCTATCTGGCAGCGCATCGCGCGCCGGGGCTTGAGCGCTCATTCTTCATTGAACGCTGGCCGCATATCGACAAAAAGCAGCTGGACAGATGGCGCAATGAGGCCAAGGCAGCCTGCAAGCCGGAGGAAATTCCGGAAATCAGCGGGTCAGATATCGACCCGGAAGCGATCGAACTGTGCCGCCGCCACCTGAAGCAGGCGGGCCTGCAGGATCGCGTCAGGGTCAGCGTGACGGACCTGCGGCAGCTGCAGCTTCCTCATGAGCGCGTGCAGTTTCTGGCCAATCCGCCCTATGGCGAGCGGCTGAGCAGCCAGAAGCAGTGTCTCTCGATCTATCAGGGGATGCGCGGGCTGACCGACCGCCATCCCGGATCCCACCTCGCCGTGCTCTGCGGAAATCCCTCGTTTGAGCGCGCCTATGGCAGGCGGGCCATCCGGAAACGCCGGCTGTATAACGGCCGTCTCGAGTGCGATTTCATGGTCTTTTAAGTCATTCTTTCAAGGGCCTTTGCTTGTGACCGTTTCCGCTTCCTCAAAGTCCGGGTCGGCGTCGGACATGCGCTCAGTGACCATGATCCATGCGTCCTGCTGGTCCTCATAGTATTTTTTCCGGATGCCGACACGGATGAAGTGAAGCGATTGATACAGCCGCTTGGCCGGTTCGTTGTCAGCACGGACCTCCAGCGTCAAATACTGCGCGCCGAGGTTTGACGCGTACTGCAGCAGCGACTGCAGCAGCTTCCGGCCGATGCCCTGCCCCCGGAACGCTGCGCTGACAGCGATATTCGTGATGTGGCCTTCATCCAGGATGATATGCGCGCCGGCAAATCCGACGATCCTTCCTTCCATTTCAGCCACGAGATAGCGCGCGCACACGTTTTCGCGCATTTCATGCTCAAAATCCCGCAGGCTCCAGGGCTGCGGGAAGGTCGCTTTTTCTATTTGCCAGACCGCTTCGCAGTCATCGGCAGTCATGCGGCGGATGACGCAGGCGGACCCAGGACGCGGCGCTTCCGTCATCGGATGGCCTCCCAGATGTCGCTGATGCTCTGGCAGGTAAACGTGGGCTTGATATCGCTCTTCCGCCAGTCGTCGACGGTGGTTTCTCCACTGAAGACCAGGACAGTTGTAATGCCGGCGTTGACGCCGCAGGCGATGTCCGTATAGATACGGTCGCCGACCAGCACCGTCTCATCGGGCGAGTATCCCATTTTCGCCATGGCCAGCTGCGCCATCGCGGGCTCGGGCTTGCCGATAAAATACGGCTTGCGCTTGGTTGCGTTGAAGATCATCTGGCTGACCGATCCGCAGTCCGGCACATAGCCGTAAGCGGTCGGACAGACCCAGTCCGGATTGGTGGCCAGGTACAGGAGGTCCGGTTTGGTCGTCAGCAGGCGGCAGGCATCGTCCAGCTTCTGAAAGGTCAGTTCGGTATCAAACCCCATCATCAGGCAGTCGATGTCGTCTTCCAGCCGATCCGTGACCGGATAGCCGGCGCTCCTGAGCTGCTCCCGGAAGGAAGCCGTGCCCAGCGCATACATTTTCCGGCCATGGTAATGCTCTTTCAGGTAGACGCAGGCTGCATCGGTCGAGGTGAAAAAGTCGCCGGAAACCGCCGGGATGCCGATCCGGGTCATCTTTTCCACGTATTTATCGACAGACTTGGACGAGTTGTTGGTGATGTACAGATACTGACCTCCCTGGTCACGCACTGCGCGCAGGAAATCCAGGCAATGCGGAAACAGGTCATCGTCCAGGTAGAGCGTGCCGTCCATATCCAGCAGGAACAGCCGTTTTTGGCGAAGTGATTCCCTGAAATCTTCCATGATCATAACGATTTTGTCACGACGACATTCGCGCCGGTGCCGCAGACATCCTGAAGGACGACCTGGCCCGCCCGGACCGGCGACTGAAGCGTGACTGCATTGAGAGCACGCATGATATCCATCAGCAGTCCCTTCGGCACCGCTGCGTCGGTCTTGACCGGGCAGCGGCGGTACAGGCCACCTTCGAGCTTCACGGTGGAAGTCAGCACACGCGTCGGATTCTTGATTTCATTGTGTCCGTATACCGCGCCGCGCGGACAGCCGTTGCCCGTGACCGCGTAATCATTCGCTTCATCGACGTGCAGTCTGCAGCCTTTCGGACATACGATACATACGAGTTCTTTCATACCTTTCAGGCCTCCCTGGCGGTGATCGTCAGCTCACTGCCGTTGACTTGGTCCAGAATCTTGCGCGGCAGCATGATATGCTCCATTTCCCCCGGCGCCATATGCTCCCGCTTGAATGTCAGGAGCACCTGGTCTCCGCTGGATACCTCCAGGATGCTGTTTTTGAACACGCGCCTCACGCGGAAGAAAACGTCTGCCGCTTTTTCAACCTGGGCAACCCTCAGCTTCTGCGGCACGGTATAACCGATGTCCGTACCGTTGACCAGATGGATCGCGTCCCCTGACGGATGCCCGTTCAGGACATAGGCCGCGGCGGCTGCGCCGGCGCGTTCGCTCTCGGCGGACACATAGTCCACCAGGTCATGGACATGGACGACGTTGCCGCAGGCAAATATCCCGGGAATACTCGTTTCCATGTTTTCAAAAACGACGGCGCCGTTGGTCCGCGGATCCATCTCAATGCCGGCCGCACGGGTCAGCTCGTTCTCGGGAATCAGGCCGACGGACAGCAGCACCGTATCGCAGTCAAATTCGAGGTTGGTGCCGGGTATGGGCTGGCGCTGCTCATTCAGCTGATGGACCGTCACATGGCTGACGCGGCCGTTTTCAGCGACGATATCCGTAATGGTATGGGACAGATACAGTGGGATGCCCCAGTCCTCCAGGCACTGGACGATGTTGCGCATCAGTCCGCCGGAATAGGGCATCAGTTCGACGCAGGCAAGCACCTTGGCACCTTCCAGCGTCATGCGGCGGGCCATGATCAGGCCGATATCGCCGGAGCCCAGGATGACCACGCGCTTGCCGACCATATAGCCTTCCATGTTCAGGTAACGCTGCGCGCTGCCGGCGGTAAACACACCCGCGGGACGGTCGCCGGGAATGCCGATCGCACCGCGTGTCCGCTCGCGGCACCCCATCGCCAGCACGATGGATTTCGCTTCCAGCACTTCATACCCGTGCGCGGCGGAAATCACATGTACCTGATGCTGCGCATTGATTTCGAGCACCATGGTGTCCAGCAGCACCTCGACCCCGGTGTCGTGCAGCATATCAATGAAACGGCCGGCATATTCAGGGCCTGTCAATTCTTCCTTGAAGCGGTGAAGGCCGAAGCCGTTATGAATGCACTGGTTCAGGATTCCGCCGAGTTCCTTGTCGCGCTCCACGATCAGGATGTGCCTGAGCCCCTTTTCCCACGCGCTGCACGCTGCCGCCAGGCCGGCCGGACCGCCGCCGACTACGATCAGATCATACATCATTCCGCAACCTCCTCCGGCTGTTTTGTTTCTGACATAAGGAGGCGGCTGCCGACACCGTCCTGCGTGATTGTCATCGGATCCATGTGCAGCTCCCGGGCGAGAATGTCCACGATGCGCGGGCCGCAGAAACCGCCCTGGCACCGGCCCATGCCGGTCCCCGCGCGGCGTTTGATGCCGTCCACGCTGCACGGCGGGATCGGACTGTGGATCGCGTCCAGGATCTCTCCTTCGGTGACGGTCTCGCAGCGGCAGATCACGCGTCCATACAGCGGATTGCTGGCGATCGCCGCTTTTCTTCCGGCATCGTCCAGATACCGGAAACGGACTTTCTTCCGGGTGGTCACCGGGTTTTCCTTGCGCTCGGCGTGGAATCCGCACTGCTCCAGCAGCCGTACCGCTTCCAGCGCGATGGCCGGTGCGGAGGACAGGCCGGGCGATTTGATGCCTGCCAGGTCGATAAAGTCCGGGGCCGCGATACTGATCTGGAATTCATCTTTGTCGCTGTTGGCACGGATGCCCGCAAAATTGCGGATCGCGTTGCGGTAATTGATCCCGGGAACAGACTTGGCCGCTTTCTGCCGGACGAACGACATTCCTTCCGCCGTATTGTTGACGCGGTCTCCGTCTTCCACACCGACCGCATTCGGACCGACCAGCAGATTATGGTCCATGGTCGGCGCTACCAGCACGCCTTTGCCGTCCTGGTTCGGGCATTGGAACAGCACATGGCGCGCCCTGAAGCATTCCGCCTTGTCCATGACATAATACTCGCCCCGGTTCGGCTTGATGGTAAACGCTTTGGGCGCGACCATATCATGGATCTCGCCGCTGTGCACGCCGGCGGCGTTGATCACATATCGGGCTTCGAACACGCCCTGCGACGTGGTCAGCCGGTAACCGCCCTCCGGCAGCGCTTCGATCGCCGTCACCTTCGTATTCAGACGGATTTCCGCGCCGTTCCGCACAGCGGTTTCCGCAAAGGCGAGCGTATAATCCCAGGGGGTGACGATGCCCGCGCTGGGGGCGTACAGCGCGCAGCGGACCTCCGGGCTGACTTCGGGCTCCATCTCCCGGACCTGATCCGCGTTAAGGATACACAGATCGGGCACGCCGTTTTGGACGCCACGCTCATAGAGCACCCGCACCGTCGCCTCTTCCTCTTCCGTAAAAGCAAGCACCAGCGAGCCGATACGCTCAAACGGAACGCTCAGGTCCCGGCACAGCTGCTCGGCCATGCGGTTGCCTTCGACATTCAGCCTGGCCATCAGCGTGCCCGGCACCGGATCGTAACCCGCGTGGATGATGGCGCTGTTGGCCCGGGAAGCCCCCATGGCGACGTCATTTTCTTTTTCAAGCATCAGCACGCTGGTCTTGTATTTGGATAATTCAAACGCCGCTGCGGAACCGATCACACCGCAGCCGATGATACATACGTCATGCATGGTTCTTGCCTCAATCTCCTTTGTTGTCCGGAATATGTCAGCTACGGGATGGGTCAAATGCTGCCGTCAGACTGGATATCACCGCCGGACGACTGATTCATCGCGGCCTGCGCCTTCTCGATCGCGGCGCGGCACTCTGCCACTTTCTTATCTGCATCCGCATATGAAGTCCCGAGTTCCTCAAACAGCTGGATGGCCAGCTCATAGTCGGCAATCGCTTCTTCGTACTTCTCGAAACTCATGGCGATCTTCGCCCGGTTCATCTGCGTAAACGCATATGTCAGGAGGCTGTTTGTCATCATCTTCTGCGCGTCCTGCGTACGATAGCCGGGGATTTTCTTCAGCAGGGCGATGACCTGCGCATAGTCTTTTCTGCCATAAGCCTGTTCTGCGAGCGCGTAGACCGTCTGCTGAAAGCGGGCATCGCAGTCCGCATAGTCTCCAAGCTGTTCATACAGCTGAACGGCCTGATCCTTGAAACCGGCCATGTCCAGTACGATCGCCAGTTCATAAAGCGCCGCAGGATTGTCTGCGTCTTCCTGAGAAAGCGCGCTGATTTGCTGCCTGGCGGTTTCCTCATCCGTGATTGCCGCGACAGCCTCAAGCTGTACGGCGGTATACTGTTCGTTCGCGGACTCCCCGATTTCCCGGTACATGGCCAGGGCCGCGTAAACCCTGCCGGCGTTCCTGATGGAATCCGCATAGCGCAGCCGGGTATTTAAAATCTCATTGTTGGTCAGCGAGGCCGGATCCATGGATTCGTAGATTTCCAGCGCTTCGGCATACTGGCCGGAAACGATCAGCGCCTCGGCCTGCTTCAGCTTGCAGTTGATAGCCAGTTCGGCCGCGTCCTTATAGTCCCCGAGGCTCAGCAGCAGGGGCAGGGCGGTCGTGTAATCCTGGCTGGCGTACGCGATTTTCGCATCGTTATACTGTTTCTCGATCTGAGCGATGATCTGCTGGCTGTCGGCGTAACCGTCCAGCTGTTCAAGCTTCGCGACGCGATCCGTCACGCTGGCGGTTTTCAGCGCCCGGTCATACAAGATGCCGGCGCATTCGTTCGCCTTGGCTTCCGCGTCAAGGATGCTGCCTGCCGCCTGATAGGCTTTCATGGCGGATACCAGGTCCTGGGCGTACAGGAATGCTTCGGCCTGCTCATAGCTTTCGATCTGTTTCAGCAGGTCAGCCGCGTCGCTGTATCCTTCGGCGCGGATCAGCGCTTCCTTCGCGTCAGTCTTTTTGTTCGCCTGGAGCGCTTTCACACCCTGGTCATAATAGTAGGGCTTCAGGTATTCGGAGGCGTCGACTTCCGCCTTTATGAAGAAAGCGATAGCCTCGTCCACCCTGTTGCTGCCAAGCAGGAGCTTCGCGTAGGCAAGATAGGTATCCTTGAGTTTCGTAAGGACCGGATAGGTTTCGCTGTCCATATACAGGATCGCTTCAAACGCCTCGATCGCTTCCTTGTAATTCCCGTTCGTGCGCAGCGCATCCGCGTCGTTGTACAGCTGGACGTAATCCGCCTGGTGGGATTGGTTGTCCTCCTTCAGGGTTTTGTACAGCTCATACGCTTCCGCGTATTCTCCGTTATTGTACAGCTGGTCCGCCCGCAGCTTCTGCAGCCGTTCGGCGCTGTCCTTATAATCACCGGCGGCCTGGTAGTGCTCTGCAGCGCGGTCCAGCTGGCCGTTGGCGGAAAGGCGCTCCGCATACTGGTAATGGGCGTCCTTCAGCATCTCATCGACGCCTTCGACATATTGATAGGTTTCAAACTGGCGGATGGCATCCTCGTATTGGTTGTTGGTCAGTTTGGCGGCCGCTTCCGCGACGCGGTCGTCATACCATTTTTTATGGGCCGGCGTGAAATACCTGGCGTCAAGCGCCTGATAGCTTTCATACGCCCTGCGGTATTTTTCCTGAGCGAACAGGATCGCTGCGTTGGTCTGCTGGATCTTCAGGGCCGTGTCCTGGTAGTTGTTGTCGCTTTGGTAAGCCTTGAGCGCCGCTTTGAACCGCTCTTCCGCCTGGGCGCTCTGCGTCTGCGTGCCCAACTGGAACTGCGCGTCGCCCTTCAGCATATAGGCGCGCTGGATCTGCTCCGCCGCGTTGCGTTCCCCTTCGCTGTAGTATTCGATTTCCTTCAGGATCCGGATGGCGTCATCAAACTGGTTCTGGCTGATCAGCCGCAGGGCTTCATCATACTGCTGACCGTACCAGTGATAGGTATGGGGGGTCCTGTATGCCGCTTCCAGCTGCTGGTAGCTCTGGTATGCCTTCCGCTTCTGGCCTTTATAGAACTGACGGTCGGCTTCGATCTGTTTCAGGCGCATGGAAACGTCGTCATACTGTTCACCAAGCCCCCTGAGCAGGGTTTCGGCGTATTCAAGCTGACCGCTGTCGTTGTTTTCCGCGCTCTCGATGGTCCTGATGGCAGCGCCGTAGGCCAGTTTATCCTCGAAATAGAGCTTATAGGCGGTGACCGCGCCGGCCAGCGTCAGAATGACCAGGAAGACCGCCAGGCGCTTGTGCGCTTTATGGCGGCGGATCTTATCCAGCCTTTCTTTCTCCTGCCGTTCCTTTTCCAGCTTTTCCTGCCGTTCCTTTTCTTCGCGGGCTTCCCGTTCGCGGCGGAGCTGATCCTCCACGGCCTTTTTCTTGGCGATTTCATCCTCCAGGCGGCGCTGGCGTTCTTCCTTGCGCACCTGGATATCGTGGAGGATATCCTCCGCCTTTTTACGGCATGCCTGGGCCTGCGCTTCGGCGTCCCCGAACGAACCCAGTTTGTCCAGTTCCTCCGCCTGCTCCTTGTAGCGATCGCTCAGCGCCTCGAAACCCTTAGTATCGTCTCCGGAAAGGCTCTTCTCCTTCTTTTCAAGCTCATGCATCGCTTCGACAGCGGCATCCAGCGTCTTTTGCTTTTCGGCCGCTTCAAGATTCGCGATGATTTTCTTGTTGTAACTCTCGTAACGCTTTTTCTGGGCACCTTTCGCGTTTCGGCAGGCCATGATATAGAGCCGGTTATGGGTCAGCTCCTTCGGCTGCTTTACAAGTTCGTCAGGCGTGTTGACCTGCAGCTGCACGAGCAGCTCGATCATCAGCGCTGTGGCGTTATTGGGATCCTTGCTCAGCACTTTTTCAGCGAGGTTATGCGCCCTGCTGAACTGGCCCAATTCAGCCAGGTTCATGGCGCGCATCAGCTGTGTGGAGATCTCGTCCGTCTTTCCTACATAGCTTTCGCTGCTGCTGTTATCCATGATCTTTCTGACGCCCGCGATCAGATCCTGCAGAAATCCAAGGCTGTTCATGTTCATGCTCTGGAGCATGTTCAACTCTACAGGAAGCTCATAGGCGTCCATATCGCGGTAGCACGGAATCAGCTGCCGGTCGACCTGTTCCTCAAGCGGTTTATCCCGTTCCTGCTTCATGATGTCCAGATAGCGGGACCATTCATTGCGCACCCACTGGGATTCAAAATACTCCTTGCGGGTGCCGACCAGGATCATGACCTGCGAAGAACGCAGCGCTGAGAAAATGATCGGCTCGTATTCGTCACCAAGGCGGCCCTTCAGGCTTTCACGGGCGTAGAATACGTTATAGCCTTCCTTCTTCAGCGCTGTGTAGATGTCAAAGGCATAGACGCTGTCAGGCGTGCGCTGACCGTCTTCGCCCTTTTCCTTATAAGATATGAAAATGTCATACTGCTCTTCGCGCTGGCTCTGGTCCAGCACCTTTTTCTGGATATCCGCGATCTCCTGCGCCTGCTGCTCGTAAAGCGCGCGCGTTTCGTCGTCCGGCGCGTTATCCACGGCCGCCTTATAGTCGTCATCCGCCAGGATGGAGGTGGTCTGCAGCCTGTGCAGGGTGGGCTTCCGTTCAAATGTCAGCGGATTCTCAACGTATTCGATGCCAAAGCGCGACAGCACGGCGCCCCAGTGTGCTTCCGCGTCGGTCGGATCCTCTTCCAGGATCTTTTCATAGGCGCTGATTGCTTTATCAAACTCATTCTGCCGCCGGAAGGAATCCGCCCGGTTAAACAGGTTGACGCGCTGTTCGGTGGTGTCCTTCGGGAAGGTGATGGGCCCGCCGTGAAAGGGACATATGCCGTTTGTTTGTCCAGGTTCAACAGGGACATCGCCGCCGCAAATCTTACACTTGATAATTGCCATTCAGGTGCTCCTCTTCACAAAACATTCAGGCTTGCTTATTTGGAGGCCTTCGCCGCCGCCGCGCGCTCTTTGACCAGCGCCGCGGCCCGGCGGATCAGTTCCATCCGTTCCACCGGATCCTCGTGATGGGCGATGCTTTCAAGCAGGGTATTGATGCGGCTTTCATACTGCTCGGTCGCCTGATTGGACACCGGATCGGTGTAGCGAAGCTCATCCGCCAGCGCTTTTAGGGCCTTTTTCGTCTCTGCGTCCACGCTCATATTGCACAGCGCATCCGCCTTCGCGCGCAGGCCCTTGATGTCCGCCGTGACGGCGTTCATGTCCTGGTCCATTTTCCTGACGGTCGAGTGCGTCATATCCGTGCGGATCGTCGAGATGGCCGCAAGCACGAGCAGGACCGCTTCCGCCGCGAGCGCCGCCCAGACGGGGATCTTCGCCCCCAGGATGGCAGCCGTTG
>CACXEB010000081.1 GCA_902766515.1 uncultured Eubacteriales bacterium | reverse complement strand
TCCGGCGGCCAGCGCCAGCGCGTGGCCATGGGCCGCTCCATCGTCCGGAACCCCAAGGTGTTCCTGTTCGACGAGCCCCTTTCAAACCTGGACGCCAAGCTGCGCGGCGCGACCCGGCGCGAGATACTGCTGCTGCACAAGCGGCTGAACGCCACGATGATGTACGTTACCCACGACCAGACCGAGGCGCTGACCCTGGCGGACCGGATCGTCTGCATGTCCATGGGCCATGTGCAGCAGATCGGCACGCCGCTGGAGCTGTACGATTCGCCAAACAACATCTTCGTGGCCACCTTCATCGGCCTCCCGCCCATGAACATGATGAAGGTCCTCTTTGAGGATAAAAAGGCCAAGGGCGAAGGCTTCGAGGTCGCGCTGACGCCAGAGGAATGTGCGATGCTGGCGCCCTGGAGCCGCAGGGAAGTCATCATGGGCGTCCGGCCCGAGTACGTCGCGGAGGACGGCGATATCATGCTGCGCGTCAGCACCAACGAAAACCTGGGCATGACCACCCTGGTGCACGGCAAAATCGGCGACAATACCCGTCTGACCGCCAAGTTCCGCAGCTGGGCCAACTATAAGAACGGCGATATCGTGCCGGTCCGCTTCACGAGGAAGCTCTTCTTTGATCCCGAAACCACCGAAGCGATCCGGAAGGAGGGAGTATAAGCATGGATAAGCAGCCTTCCCGGGGACATGAGTTCATCAGAAAACGCCTGGTCACCCTGAAAAGGAAACCGCAGATCATCCCCATGCTGGTGCTGGTCGCCGCGTTTATCTATTATTCCTTCAACCTGAGCCCGATCGCGAATACGACCGCGCTGATCAACGGACCGCACATGGGCCTGTCGGAATTCTGCACGATGCTGTTTTCCGCGCTTTGCCTGGTCTGCTTCCTCAATACCTTCCCGCATCGCAAAAAGGTCAACATCCCGATGCTGGTGCTGACCTTCGTGATGCTGGGGGCGCTGATTTTCGCCGATGTATACTACGGAGGCAGGATCGTCCATGCGCTGACGCGCGCGGAAAGCCCCATCTCCCCGACCGGTAAAAACGCGTTCGTGGCCGTGGCGCAGCAGGTCATCAATGTGCACACCATCCTGCTGGGCATCGGCGCGGCCCTGCTGGCGATGCTGCCGGTTTACGCGCCGCTCATCCGCAAGATCAACACCAACATCGATATCGCCGGCAACAACGAAATGACGGCGATCGATATCAGCGGCGAAAACGACTGACGCGCAGATGGGCAAAAAGAAGCGCAGCGCTGCTCCCCCAAGGAAGCCGGAGGATCCGCGGGATTATTATGACCTGAAGACGCAGGCCGTGGAAGACCTGGTCACGGCGAACGAGCAGAATTCCCCGCCGGTGTCCGCCGCCGAGCTCAGGAAGTACCGCTCCGGCCCCCAGGTGAAGCTGGCGGATTGGGTCAAGGCGATCATTCTCAAGGTCTGGACCGGCGGCATGATCTGCTACTTCTTTATCTGGGGACTGAGCACCTTTACGCTCAACCAGTGGGATCACCTGCTGGTCCTGGGAATTGCCCTGGGTCTGGTGACCAACCTGATCACCAACAACATCTATCGCTTTATCGCGAAGAAACGCGGGGCTTATGACCGGTGGATGATGTTCCCGAAGAAGGGCTTCATCTGGCTCCCGCTGGACATTGTGTATGCGCTGGTGCTGATCCTGTGCACGGTGATGACCTACAACGGCATCAACCTGCTGCTGGCGGGCGGCGCCGAAAGCACCGGTCCGGTCCTCGGCGTCGAGCCGCTCCTGTTCGGCGTGATCCTGACACTGTGGGACCTGCTCCTGATCGGGATCAAACACCTGTCCGCGCGCGTGGTGGATGACGCCAGGCGCAAGGTGGCTGCCGGCAAATGACTGCCCTGTGGGGACAACTCCATGGAAAGGATGGACGCTTCCTTGGCTGAGAACGAAAGCTATGCCGCGCTGGACCAGTATATCGAGCGGCTGATTACCGAATCGACCCCGGAGCGGAGCATCTGGAACGTGGAAAAGCTTCGCCAGGGCGCGGCGAGCAGCTGGAACTACGTGGACGGCTGCATGATGACCGCCCTGCTGTCCCTGTGGGAGATCACGGGGGAGAAGCGGTATTTCGATTTTGTGGAATCGTTCATCGACGCTTTCGTGGAGGAGGACGGCACGATCCGGACCTTCCGCCCGGAAGCGCACACGCTGGACGATATCAACGAGGGCCGGGTGCTGTTTGACCTGTACCGCGTCACCGGCAAGGAAAAGTACCGGAAAGCGGCCGACCTGCTTCGCGGCGCGCTCGACCGCCAGCCGAGGACCCATGAAGGGTCCTGGTGGCACAAGCAGATTTACCCGAACCAGGTATGGCTGGACGGCGTCTACATGGCCCAGCCCTTCGCCGCTCTCTATGAGCGCCATTTCGGCGCGGGCGACTATGGCGATGTGCTCCGGCAGCTGAGCATCGTCCGGGACCGCATGCGGGATCCCGGAACCGGCCTGTATTACCACGGTTACGACGCCTCCCGCGAGGCTTTCTGGTGCGATCCGGCTACAGGGCTCAGTCAGAGCTTCTGGCTGCGGGCCATCGGGTGGTTTTCCGTCGCTCTGGCGGACCTGTGCGAGATCCTGCCGGAAAAGGACAGCGGCCCCCTCAGGGACATTTTTGTAACTCTGATGCGGGATATACGGGCCTTTGCCGATCCGGACACCGGTATGTACTTCCAGGTGGTGGATCATCCGGAAACGCCCGGCAACTATCTGGAGACCAGCGGCAGTTCCATGATCTCCTACGCGATGCTCAAGGGCGCGCGGCTGCAGGTCCTGGCGACGGATTACGCGGAGCTGGGCCGGAAAACCTTTGACGGCATCGTCCGGACCTGCCTGTCCTTCAACGGGGAGACGCTGAACCTGGATCATATCTGCCTGGTGGCCGGCCTGGGACCGGAAAACAACCGTCGGCGGGACGGCACCATCGCCTACTATCTGTCCGAACCCATCGTTCAGAACGACGCGAAAGGGGTCGCGCCGCTGCTGATGTGCTATACGGAGATGAAGAGGAGGTCAACCTCATGGCGTACTTAACCCTCAGAAACGTCAACAAGATTTATCCGAACGGATATCACGCGGTCCACAATTTCAATCTTGAGATTGACAGGGGCGAGTTTGTGGTGTTCGTCGGCCCTTCGGGCTGCGGTAAATCCACGACCCTGCGCATGATCGCGGGCCTGGAGGACATTTCCAGCGGCGAGTTTCTGATCAACGGGGAACGCGCCAACGAGAAGGGCCCCCGGGAGCGCGAAATCGCCATGGTGTTCCAGAGCTACGCGCTGTACCCCCAGATGACGGTCTACGATAATATCGCATTCGGCCTGACGCTGCAGGGCGTGGATGAGGACATCATCGAGGAGCGGGTCAAGAAGACCGCCGCCATCCTCGG
>CACXEB010000080.1 GCA_902766515.1 uncultured Eubacteriales bacterium | reverse complement strand
GGGACTCGTCAACATCCAGTACCTGATCTACGGGGGCGAGCTGTACGTCATCGAGGTCAATCCCCGCGCGTCGCGGACGATCCCGTATATCAGCAAGGTGACGCAGGTGCCCATGGTGGACCTCGCGGCCAACGTCATGCTGGGCGCGCGGCTGCGTGACCTGGGCTACGGCACGGGGCTGTACCGGACGCCGCCCTACACGGCGGTCAAGGTGCCCGTGTTCTCGTTTGAAAAGCTCAACGACGCCAACTCGATCCTCGGACCGGAGATGAAGTCCACCGGCGAGGTGCTGGGCATCGGCAAGACGGTCAGCGAGGCCCTCTTCAAGGGGCTGACAGCGGCGGGCTTCACCGTGCCGGATCCCCACGCGCGCCGCCGCGGCATCCTGATCAGCGTTGCGGAGAACGACTATGAGGAGATCCTGTCCCTGGCGAAGCGCTTTGCCGACCTGGGGCTCATCCTGTACGCGACCACCGGCACCGCCCAGGCGATCCGCACGATGGGCATCCCGGTGCAGTCGGTGAAGAACGCGACCGAGTCGGACGAGATCCGTACCCTGATGGAAAGCGGGGCGCTGAGCTACATCATCTATACCGGCGCGGTGCAGGACACCACCGTCGGCGATTACACGCTGCTGCACCGGCGCGCCATGCAGCTGGGCATCCCGTGCCTGACGTCGCTGGACACCGCCAACGCCCTGGCAGGGATCATCGAGAGCCGCTTCAACGAGCGGAACACCGAGCTGGTGGACATCAACAACATGCGCCCCTGGCGGCAGAAGATCCATTTCGCCAAGATGCACGCCTGCGGCAACGACTATATTTTCGTGGAGAACTTCGACGGCAGCATCACCTGCCCCGAGTCCCTCTGCGTATCGCTCTGCGCGCCCCACTACGGCATCGGCGGCGACGGCATCGTGCTGATCGAGCACAGCCGGATCGCCGACGCGAAGATGCGGTCCTTCAACCGCGACGGCAGCGAGGGCCGCATGGCGGGCAACAACCTGCGCTGCGTTGCCAAGTACCTGTATGACAAGGGCTACGTCCGCAGCGAGTTCATGACCATTGAGACGGCGTCCGGCGTGCGCCGCGTGCGGGTGTACCTGCGCGACGGCAAGGTCAGCTCCGTCACGGCCGACATGGGACCGGTCAGCCTGAAAGCGGCCGATATCCCGGCGCAGTGGGAGGGAGAGCGCATCGTGAACCAGACCATGCGCGTCGCGGACCGCGACTGGCAGGTCACCTGCGTGTCCGTCGGCAACCCGCACTGCGTCGTCTTCCTGGACGGCATCGACGGGCTGGACCTGCCGGCCGTCGGACCGCAGTTCGAGTACGCGCCGGCCTTCCCGGAGCGCGTGAACACGGAATTCGTCCGCGTCGTGAGCCACAACTGCCTGCGGATGCGCGTCTGGGAGCGCGGCAACGGCGAGACCCTTGCCTGCGGCACCGGCGCCTGCGCCGCCGCGGCCGCCGCGGTCGAAAACGGCTTCTGCGCCGCCGACACCGATATCCTGGTCAAAGTCAAAGGCGGCGACCTGACCGTCCGCTGCGCCGAAGGCCGCGTCACGCTGACCGGTGAAACGGTGCTCGTGTACGAGGGAGAGTTTGAGTACTGATAACTCATCGAAAACGGGTATCACTTATGACGGCATTATCAGAATCAGTCACCGGCTGCATGCTCTCCATGCAGCGCCACGCCTGGGAGCAGGGGGTCTGCGCCCAGGCTTTGTTTGAGGCGGGACGGGAGGACCTCTGGATCCCGATGGCGATGGACGCGGTCAAGCGGCGGACGCCGGACGGGCGGCTGGCGATGATCGGCAGCGGGGCGGCGGTGTCCGATCCCGCGGCCAACGGGGAGGTCTGCCTCCGCGCGTACGAGCGGACGGGGGACCGCGACTGCCTGGACGGGGCGGAGCGGATGCTGGGGTACCTGGAGCATGAAGCGCCCCGGACCGCGGACGGCGTCATCTGCCACAACCGGGTTTCCTTCCATGAGGGCTTCTCCCCGCGCCAGCTGTGGATCGACGGGCTGTACATGGTCCCGCCCTTCCTGGCCTGCATGGGGCGGGTCCGCGAAGCGCTGGAACAGGTCCGGGGCTACATCCGCCACCTGTATGACCCGGAGACCGGCGTCTTCTTCCATATCATTGACACGGAAACGGGCCGCTTCGTGCGGCGGAAGCGCTGGGCGACCGGCAACGGCTGGGCGCTGATGGGCCTTGCCCGCGTGACGGAAGCCGCCCGGGCAGCGGGGGAGGACGCGATCGCGGACGAGACGGCCGCCTTCCTGGACGGGCTGCTCGCCGCGATGCTGCGGTACCGGCTGCCGGACGGCCGCTTCCGTGATATCCTGGACGATCCGGAGAGCTTCCCGGACGGCACGTCGGCGATGATGATGGCCGCCGCCGTGTACCGGGGGATCGCGGGCGGCTATGTGGACCGGAAATACGCTCCCGCCGCGGAAACCGCCTACGAAACCGTGTCCGGGAAGATCGACGCCTTCGGCTTTGTCCGCGAGGTCTGCGGCGCTCCGCACTTCGAGTCGGAAGGCACCTCCGCCGAAGCGCAGGCCGCCTTCATCATGGCGGACGCGTGGCGTTCACGGGTATAGCAAAGGTGTACAAAGAGAAGCAGTGAGAGACGAATGATGGGGTATCTGCGGAACGGAATCCCGGAGTCCGCCGGTTTATCCGGCGGATGAGGCCGCAGGCCGAACCGTAGGGGCCGTATCCTGCCGCGCCCAGTGGGCGATGAAGGCAGGAGGAGGCCCAGTGAGCCACAGAGCATCGAACGCGGTAGCGTCCGATGCGACAATGGCGAACTGTGGAGACGGGATGGGAGTGAAGCAGATACCGTGCGGAGGGGAGTGCAGAGGGTGTACACCCTCTGCTGAAATCCGCAGCAGCGGCATGTACGGTGCGAGGACGAAATCGCGTCAGCGATTTCTTCCTTGCAGATTTGCCGCCCGGGAGGACCAAAG
>CACXEB010000079.1 GCA_902766515.1 uncultured Eubacteriales bacterium | reverse complement strand
GCGACGGTGGAAAACGCCATGGACGTGGTGCTGGAAGCCTTCCGGAAGCAGCATGACCAGCTGTACCAGGCCGAGGCGCTGGACGTGGGCGCGGAGGTGCAGGTGCTCGAGACGATGCTCAAACAGGACGGCCTGATGGAAGCCCCGATGCAGGCCGCCGCGCAGACAATGCCAAAATGAATTCCTGAACGATAGACGAAACGGAGGAACGCGAACATGAGCGAACAGAACAACCCCATGGCCCCCCTGACACCCGCGGATGAAATGCCGCACGCGCCCGTGCTGAGCCTGGGCAGCCATCAGGCGCAGGCGGTCCAGACGGAAAACGTTGCCGCGATGGCCGAGCAGGCCGCGAATCCGCCCAAGGCCCAGGACGCCGGGCAGATCGTCGCTTCGCTGGAAAGCAGCCTCACCGAAGAGGAACTCAAGGAGGTCGAGGCCTTCGCCGGGCAGATCGACCTGATGAATCCGGATCACGTGATGATGTACGGCGCGGACGCCCAGAAGAAGGTCTCGTCCTTTGCGGATTCCATCCTGGAGAGCGTAAAGACGGTGGACATGGGGGATGTCGGCACCTCCCTGACCAAGCTGATCAGCGAGCTCAAGGGTTTCGAGACCGCCACGGAAAAGCCGCGGGGGCTCCGGGCGCTTTTCAGCTCCTCCAAGTCGCAGATCGCGACCATCAAGGCCAAGTATGACGATGTGTCCGCCAACGTGGACAGCATCGCCACCAGCCTCGAAAAGCATCAGGTGCAGCTGCTCAAGGATATCGCGATGTTCGACCAGCTCTATGACCTGAACATGACCTATTTCCATGAGCTGACCATGTATATCGTGGCCGGTGAAAAGCGGCTGCGCCAGGTGCGCGAGACCGAGCTGGCCGCCCTCCGCGCCCAGGCCGAAAAGAGCGGGGACGCCATGGACGCCCAGAAGGCGAACGACCTGGCCGCTCAGTGCGACCGCTTCGAGAAGAAACTGCACGACCTGAAGCTGACCCGCCAGATCTCCATGCAGATGGCGCCGCAGATCCGCCTGCTGCAGAACAACAACTCCATCCTGGTCGAGCGCATCCAGTCGACCCTGGTCAACACGCTGCCGCTGTGGAAGAACCAGATGGTGCTGGCGCTGGGCCTGGAGCACTCCCAGCAGGCCATGCAGGCGCAGAAGGCCGTGACGGACATGACCAACGAGCTGCTCCGGAAGAACGCCGAAAAGCTGAAGATGGGCACGCTGGCCACCGCCAGGGAAGCGGAGCGCGGCATCATCGATATGGAGACGCTGACCCAGACCAACCAGTCCCTGATCGACACGATCGACGAGGTCATCCGGATCCAGCGGGAAGGCCGCGAGAAGCGCGCCGAAGCCGAAAAGAACCTGACCGAAATGGAAGCGGAACTCAAGAAAAAGCTGCTGACCATGTAAAGAAGGCAGATCATGGCCAATCAGACGACCGTCACCTACCTGTTTCATTCCGGGTTTATGATCAGCGTGGAGGATACGCTGCTGGTTTTCGACTACTGGCAGGGCGAGCCGGGCATGTTTCCTGAGAAGGCCCGGCTCGTCCCCGAGGATTTCGAAAACTACAAGCGTGTCTTTGTTTTCGTATCCCACAGCCACCCCGATCACTACGATCCGGTCATCTATACCTGGGACAGGAAAAAATACCATATCACCTATATCATCTCCGATGAGCTGCCGGAGACGGCGGCCGGACGGCGCATGAAAAAAGGGGACACCGCCAGCTACGAGTCGATGGAGATCCAGGCCTGTGACTCCACCGACCTGGGCGTGTCGTTTTATGTGGAGCTGTACGGCGTCCGGATTTTCCACGCGGGGGACCTGAACCTGTGGCACTGGCGCGAGGAGAGCTCGCTCAGGCAGATCAAGCAGGCCGAGGACGATTTTTACGCCGCCTGTGAGGACATCGAGACCATGCCGATCGACCTGTGCATGTTCCCGCTGGATCCGCGGCTGGGCGGCATGTTTGACGCGGGCATCAACCATTTCATCATGGCCGCCAAGCCGCGGGTGATCATTCCCATGCACTGGCAGCGCCGCAGCGAGGTGGCCATCAACTATGCCCGGACGGGGCGGACGCGCTACACGGAAGTGCTCGCGCTCACCAAACCGCGGGAGCGCGCCGACATTACCTTCAACGAAGCGGAGCTGATCATCCACGTGCACACGCCGTCGGCAGGCCTGTTTGACGATGACGGCGCGGGGGACAAGCCGCAGGATGACCCGTTCACGGATACCGATCTGCCGGTGGAGCTTCGCTGATGGCGGCCTACCAGGAGCGCTTTATGCGCCTGGCCCTCCGGGAGGCGGAAGCCGATCCCGGGGAGGTGCCGGTCGGCGCGGCGGTGGTCCGCAACGGACAGGTGGTCGCGCTGGCCCATAACGCCCGGGAAGGCGAACCGCCCGACCCGTTCGGCCACGCGGAAATGCTGGCCATGCGTGAGGCGGCCCGGCGGCTCGGCGCGCGGCGGCTGACCGGCTGCGAGCTGTATGTCACGCTGGAACCCTGCCCGATGTGCGCCGGCGCGATGATCCAGGCGGGGCTGTCCGCCTGCTATTTTGCCGCGTTTGATCCGGAACAGGGCTGCTGCGGATCCGTCTACGCGCTGAACCAGGATCCCGCGTTTACGCACCGCGTGCCCGCGGCGGGAGGATACCTGCGGGAGGAAGCCGAAAACCAGCTTCGGCATTTTTTTGAAAAGAGAAGGGATCAACATGCCGGCTGACGAGCTGCTGCGCGGACGATGCTGGGCCGAGGTGGACCTGGGCCAGATCGTCCGGAATGTCCGGTGCTATCAGGAACGCCTGCCCGGGGGGAGCGAAATCATGGCGGTGGTCAAGGCGAATGCCTACGGCCACGGTGACCGCGCGGTGGCGGAAGCGCTGTACCGGGCGGGGCTGCGCCGGTTTGCGGTCGCCACGGCGTCCGAGGGGCTGCGGCTCCGGTCGGCTGTGCCGGAGGCCGAACTGCTGGTGCTGGGATATACGCCGGTCAGCGCGGCGGACGTCCTCCATGACGCCCGGCTGACGCAGACGCTGCTCAGCGAGGAATACGCCGCGGCCCTGGCCGGGGCAGCCCGGGAGCCGATCGACTGCGTCTACGCCCTGGACACGGGCATGCGGCGTATCGGTCTGGACGCCGATCAGCCCGAGGCCGCCGAAAGAGCGATCCGCGCCGTCCCGCAGCCGCTTCGGCTGGTGGGCCTGATGACGCATCTGTGCGCGGCGGATACGCCGGATGAGGCGGACAGCTGCGATTTCACCCAGGACCAGCTGAAAAAGTATGACCGGATCGCCGAGCGGGTGCGGGACCTGGATCTTCTCCGCGGAACGGTCCTGAATTCCGCGGGAGGAATGTATGCCCGGCGGACCGGTCCCGTCCGGCTCGGCATCATGCTGTACGGCCTGAAGCCGGACCGGAGCAATACGCTGCCGGCGGACATCCGTCCGGCGCTGAGCTGGAAATGCCGGGTCGCGCAGGTAAAGACGGTCAGTGCGGGGGATACGGTGGGCTACGGCCGCACGTGGACGGCGGACCGTCCCAGGCGCATCGCGACGCTGACCGTGGGATACGCGGACGGCTACAGCCGGCTGAACTCCAACCGGGGCTGGGTGCTGCTGCATGGACGGCGCGCGCCGGTGGTCGGCCGGGTCTGCATGGACCAGACCATGGTGGATGTGACGGAGATCCCGGAAGCGCGCATGGGCGACACGGCCGTGCTGCTGGGGAATGACGGCACCATGTCCCTGACGGCTGACGATATGGCGGCCTGGCTGGATACCATCGGCTATGAGGTGGTGACCGGCATTTCGCCGCGGGTGCCGCGCATCTACCTGAACGGAAACACGGGGAAGGACAACGGAACAGTTTGAGCAGGCAGGAAACCGCAAAAAGTGATTATATCAAAGAGGTACGCGTCATGGGGCTCAAAACGCTCCATTTTACGCTGTCCCTTTTGCTTTTTTATGTCTGCTGGCTGTTCTTCCGCTATGAAAGCCTGGGGCCGCAGGCGGATATCGGCTACCGGTACAACTATTTCGTCCTGTTCGCGTACGGGGTCGCGCTGTTTTTCTTCACCAGGACCTACAACGCCTACCTGCTGGGCTACACGCGCATCCGGACCCTGGTGCTTTCCCAGACCATCTCACAGTTTTTTTCGGCCGGGATGGTGTATTTCGCGGTCATCATCGGCTGGAACCAGTACCGGCCGCCCCTGCTGTTCGGCCTGCTGCTGATCGTCCAGGGCGTACTGAATATCCTGTGGTCCTGGTTTGCCAACCTCCGCTATTTCCGGCTGCATCCGCCGCGCAGGACGATTCTCATCTACCGCAATGCGCGGGACAAGCGGCGCTTCGGCGCGCTGACCGGCAAGCCCAGCGAGCGGATCTATCGCGTGGAGAAGGAGCTGTGCTGGCAGGGCAATGACTTTGGCGAGCTGCGGGATCAGCTGGAAGGGTATGAGGCGGTTTTTGTCGCGGGGGTCAATTCCCGCTGCCGCAACGGCATCGCCAAGTACTGCCAGGAGCAGAATATTCCGGGCTTCTTCCTGCCGCACGTGGGGGACGTGATCATGCAGGGCGCCCTGCACATCCATTCGTTCGATTCGCCCGTGCTGTATGTCAACCGCAAACATATCCGTCCGGAATACCGCGTCTTCAAGCGGGCAATGGACCTGATCGTCTCCGCCGTGGGCCTGGTGGTGCTGAGCCCCGTGCTGCTGACGACGGCGCTGGCCATCTGGCTGGATGACCGGGGACCGGTGTTCTACCGCCAGAAGCGCCTGACGCGCAACGGAAAAGTCTTTAACATCCTGAAATTCCGCTCGATGCGGGTGGACGCGGAGGGGGACGGGGTAGCGCGGCTCAGCACGGGCACCCATGACCCGCGCGTGACCCCTGTCGGCCGGATCATCCGCCGGCTGCGGGTGGACGAGCTGCCGCAGCTGCTCAATGTCCTGAAGGGGGACATGAGCCTGGTCGGACCGCGTCCGGAACGGCCGGAGATCGCCGAGCAGTACTGCAGGATGATGCCCTCTTTTTCCCTGCGGCTGCAGGTCAAAGCGGGCATGACCGGCTACGCCCAGGTGTATGGCCGGTATAATTCCGATCCCTATGAGAAGCTGGAGTTTGACCTGCTGTATATCAACAGCATGAACGTGCTGACGGATATCCAGCTGCTGTTCGCGACGGTGAGCACGATGTTCGCCCCGGACAGCACAGCCGGCATAGACGAAGGAGCGCTGACGGCCATGGAGGAAACGGACGAATGAGCGGGATTCCGGGGCAGGCTGGCCTGGTTTCGGTGGTCACGTCCTGCTATAACGGCGAGAAGTATCTCAGCGAGACCATCCGTTCCGTACAGGCGCAGGCGTGGCGCGATTGGGAAATGATCATCGTGGACGACGGCTCTCAGGATGCTTCTGCGGAGATTGCCGCGCGCTTCGCGGCGGAGGATCCGCGCATCCGCGTGCTGCGCCAGGAAAACCGGGGATCGGCTGCCGCCCGCAACGCGGGCATCCGCGCGGCGCGGGGCCGGTACATTGCCCTGCTGGATGCGGATGACGTATGGCATCCGGATTTTCTCAGCAGCCAGCTGGCGTTTATGGAAAACAAAAAAGCCGTATGCGTATACAGCTCCTACCGCCGCATTGACGGCCAGTCACGCGAGATCCTCCGGCCGACGATCTGCAAGCCCTCCGTGACGCCCCGCGACATGCGGGTGATGAACTATATCGGCTGCCTGACGGGCCTGTATGATACGGCGCCCTATGGCAGGATCTACCTGCGCGAAGACCTGAAGAGCCTGCGCGACGACTATGCCTACTGGTATGAGATCGTATGCCGGGCAGGCATCGCGTACGGCAATCCGGACATCCTTGCGGACTACCGGGTGCTTTCCGGCTCCACCACCGGCAACAAGCGGCGGCTGATTCCCCGGCAGTACCGGTTTTACCGGACCGTGCTGGGTGAGAGCGCGCCGGAGGCAGCGGTCAACGTCATCCGCTGGGGCCTTTCGGGCCTCCGGAAATTCTCCCTGGGGGCGCTCCGGCCATGACCCGTGATGTAGCCGCCGTGGTCGTGACCTACAACCGCCTGGAGCTGCTCAAAAGGAACATTGCGCGGCTGCGCGCCCAGACGGCGGCGGAAAACCTGGAAATCTATATCGTTGACAACCACAGCACGGACGGGACGGGCGCTTACCTGGCGCCGCTGGCTCAGTCTGGGGTCCTGCACTATGCCGATACGGGCGCCAACCTGGGCGGTGCGGGCGGCTTCCAGTACGGGGTCCGCCTGGCGGCGGCGTCAGGCTGCCGCTACCTGTGGCTGATGGACGACGACTGCATGCCGGAGCCCACGACCCTGCAGGCCCTCCTGGACGCCGCGGAACAGCTGACGCCCTTCGGCTTCCTGTCCAGCAAGGTGCTGTGGACCGACGGCGGGCTGTGCCGGATGAATATCCAGCGGCAGACCCTGACCCGCCCGGTATCCTGCCTGGAAGGCGGCCCCGTGCCAGTGGTGATGGCCTCCTTTGTGTCGCTTTTCGTGCCGGTCAGCGTGATTGAAGCAGTCGGGCTGCCGATCCGCGAGTTCTTCATCTGGACGGACGACTGGGAATACACCCGCCGCATCTCGCGCCGATATCCCTGCTGGGCCGTGCCGGCCAGCGTCGTGGTGCATGAGACGGCCCGCAACGAGGGCGCCAGCATCGCCACGGATTCGGAGGACCGCCTGGCGCGCTACGGCTATATCTACCGCAACGATGTGGTGCTGTACCGCCGGGAAGGCCTGCGCGGCTGGCTGTACCTGCTGGTCCGGAATGCCGTTCATCTGCTGCGGGTGCTGCTCAAGGCCCGCTCCGGCCGCATGAAGCGGATCGCCCTGATCCTGCGCGGCACCTGGGCCGGCCTGCGATTCAGGCCAGCGATCGAATACCTGGATACAAAACCGGAGACCGCAGAAAACCCGGAGGCGGACCGCGAACAATAAGGAGGCACCTATGAAAAACAAAGCAAGCGTGTGGGCTGTACTGCTGGTCCTGGCGATGGCGCTTTCCTGCTGGAGCATGGCGGGCGCGGAGTCGGCCCCGGAAAAGAAGACGGCGTTGGAGCTGCGCCTGAGCGCGGATCACCAGACATTGACGGAACTGCCTGAAATGGTGACCATGACGCTGGCAGTGGAAAACACCGGCACAGAGGATTGCAATGACATCCGGATCCGGGTGAATTCCCTGGAGATTTACACCGTCCAGCAGCTTGCGGCGGGAAAAAGCACCGTCATCCGGCGGGAATTCATGCTGTCCAGCCCCGGCACGTACCGCATGAGCGCTTTCGTGAAGGACAGCCAGGGAAATCTGCTGACCTTTGACTCCAATACGCTGGATATCGGGATGAGCCGCCAGGAGGGCGAAAAGGATTCAGAAGGCGGGAATGATCAGCCTGTTTCAGAAGGCTGGGCGATCGTTGACCTGACCGGAACCGATGTCCAGCCGGGACAGGAGCTGGACTTCGACCGGTACATGCTGGAAGCGAACGGCCTGATGCTGGTCAACCGCTGGCATGCTCTGCCGGATGATTTCACGGACGAACGGTTTGAAAGCGGCGATGAGCTGGTGAACGTCATGATCCAGTCCGAAGCGGATGGACTGCAGATCCGGACGGGCAGCCGGGATGTCCGCCTGCTGCGGCCGGCTTATGTGCACCTGCTGGATATGATGTGGGCGGCGGCTGACGCGGGCGTGGACGGGATCGAGATCCGGGAAGGCTATCGCAGCTATGCCACGCAGCAGCTGCTGTTTGATCAGGCATTGAAGGCTTATGAGTCCCGGTATACGGGCGAGGCGCTCCTGGAAAAGGTCCGGGAGAGGGTCAATTTACCCGGCACCAGCGAGTTCCAGACCGGCCTGGCCGTGCTTGTCGGAGGCGCGCAGGGCGATGCGGCGTTCACGGATACGGATGCGTTCAAATGGCTGTATGAGCACAGCTGGGAATATGGATGGGTGTTCCGTTTCCCGATCAGCGGCTATCCGACGGAGACGACGACCGATAAATCCTGGAAAACGGGTGAATCGAAGCCGCTGATGGTGTTCCGGTATGTGGGCCGGGCCGCGGCGGCGGTGATGCGCCTGAACGACCTCTGCCTGGAGGAGTTTGTGGAATACATGATCCACAACCCGCACATTGCGCTGTACCGGGAT
>CACXEB010000078.1 GCA_902766515.1 uncultured Eubacteriales bacterium | reverse complement strand
GGAGCAGTTCCGGGAGGCGGCGCGGACGCTGTTTCCGGATGTCTTGACAGAGGACGCCGACAGCGCTTATACTGGGCTGACGCTGCCGCGCCGCGCCACAGCGGGTTCCAGCGGCTATGACATCCGCACGCCGTTTCCGTTCACGCTGGGGCCGGGGGAGGACATCGTTATCCCGACCGGTCTGCGCGCGCTGATCCGTCCCGGCTGGTGGCTGATGCTCATGCCCCGCAGCGGGCTGGGTTTCAGGCTCTATACCCGCCTCGCCAACACGGTCGGCAACATCGACAGCGATTACTCCGGCGCAGCCAATGAGGGGCACATCCTCGTCAAGCTGCGCCTTGAGCTCCCCAATGCCGCCCCGCACGCCTTTGCCGCCGGCGATGCCATCTGCCAGGGTGTGTTCGTCCCCTTCGGCCTGACGGAAGACGACGATGCCGTAGAGGTCCGGACGGGCGGGTTCGGGTCGACGGGGGAGTGACTTCCTGCTCAAACTTCTCCGGAGGGTAGATGTATGAACCGTGACAGCATCCTCGCCTGCCTCTCCCGCGTCCCGGGCAGGCTCAGCTTTTCGGCGTATGATCCGACCCTGGACGAGCGGATCGCAGTCAACGACAGCATGCCGGTCCAGGCGGCGTCGGTCATCAAGCTGTTCGTCATGGCGGAGGCGTTCCGCCAGCGGGAGAGCGGGACCTTCGACTTTGACGCGCCGGTCACCGTCCGCGCGGAGGATCACCTGCCCTCCTGCGGGGCCCTCAACTACATGCGCGCGCCGCTGACGCTGCCCTGGGGCGATCTCGTCACGCTGATGATCATCCTGAGCGACAATACCGCGACCAACCTGCTGATTGATCGGCTCGGCATGGACCGCATCAACGATTTCATCGACCGGCTCGGCCTGCAGCACACGCGGCTGCGCCGCAAGCTGTTCCAGCCGGAGCTCTCGCGCCGCGGCATCCAGAACACCGTCTGCGCCGAGGATACCGAGCACCTGCTGATGCTGATCAACAGCGGCAGGCTGGTCAGCCCGGCCGCCTCGCAGGAAATGCTTTCCATCCTGCTCAACCAGCGGCTGAACGGCAAAATCCCCTTCTACCTGCACAGCCGCGGCATCCGCTGCGCGCACAAGACGGGCGAGGACGATGGCATCACCCACGATGTGGGCATCATCTTCGCCGATCATCCGGTCTTCTTCAGCTTCCTGACCGAGAACACCGATGTGGCGGAGGCGGAGAGGGCGATGCAAGAGGCAGCGCTGGCGGCGCTGCCCTGAGCGAAAGGGGGACTTGCGTCCCCCCTTCGGGACCCCCCTGGCAGATTTGCCTGGACGGCAAATCTGTAAGGTACAAACGGCTGACGCCGTTTGGTCCTCGCACCGTACATGCCGCTGCTGCGGATTTCAGTCGGAGGGTGCCCCTCCGACGCCTCCCCCGCCACGTCCCCTGCGGCACTCCCATCCCATCGCCCGGCTTTCAGCCGGGTTTCGGCCTGCGGCCTCATCCGCCGGGTGAACCGGCGGACTCAGGGATTCCGTGCCTCCGAGGACAGTTGATGGTGTCACTTCTGTTTGGTGTCTGCGCCGACATCCGGCTTGGGCCTTCGGCCCTCAGCCAGGTCGGCTGTTTTTTGGCCTGCGGCCTCATCTGGCGGGTGAACCGGCGGACGCTTGGATTCTGTGCTGCGGATCTCCCGTCGTTTGTTTCGCGTCTTTTCTGTTTTTCGGTATCGATGATCAGTCATGCGGCGTGAAATTTCCGTGGTCAGAAAAACTTGACAACCGGGTGGTCTTGTTTTATAATAGCCGTCGTTTCACCGCTGTTCATCCTTGATTCATGTGTATTGATCTTTTCCGGCATGACAAACCGACCAAAGGGATCGTTTGCTCTCGGCCTGCTGTCCGGCAGGCTGTTCTGTGCCCGAAGGGAAGGATGATTTGGATGTACCAGACAGCGTTTCCGGTCATCAACCTGGAGGAAACGGGCCGCAACATTGAGCGGTACCGCCGCCAGGCGCAGCTGACCGTGCGGGATCTTCAGACCTATTTCGGGTTTGAATATCCGCAGGCGATCTACAAGTGGCAGCACGGCGAGTGCCTGCCCACGGTGGACAACCTGCTGGCCCTGGCCCGGCTGCTGCGGGTGTCCATGGAAGACCTCCTGGTCTGTGAGGAAGACCGGGAGGCCGTTCCTTTTTATACAGCTTTCCGATGCCAATCAGTATTGGGGTCAGAATTAAACCGCAGGTTTATTGCGGAGGACGAGGAAATCTGTTATACTGCTGTCACTTGCAGGAAACACCGCGGAGAGGAGGTGAGCCCATGCGTCCGTTCGTTTCCCGCGAAAAGCTGGGCAAGAAAGCCCGCCGGCAGTTGGACCGCCAGCGCCGCGTGACCTGGGCCTTCTCCCCGGTCACCAGGACCGTCGACAGCCGGAAACGTTATGACCGGCACAAAAAGCCCCGCGACAGCCAGGAGGACTGATCAAGCGGGCTTTTTTGTTTGTTGGGGACGGAGAAACAGATAGAAATGCCTTGCCGTCCGGAGGATCCCGCGGTATACTGGAGGCGAATATGGCGAGCGGAGGGATGGTATGGAGCTTGAAAAACTGCCGTATGCGCTGACCGTATGCCAGGTGCCGCCGGAGAGCGGGGCCAGGGCAGCGGGAGCGCTCTGGTTCGCGGCAAAAACGGACGAGGAATGGTCGATGGTCTGCGAGACAAAGGCGGTCCCGGCAGACGCGGTCCGGCGGGACGACGGCTGGCGGGCGTTCCGGATCCGGGGCGTGCTCGATTTTTCGCTGATCGGCATCCTGTCCAAGCTGTCCGGCATCCTGGCGGACCGCGGGATCGGCATCTTCGCGGTGTCCACCTACAATACGGATTATATCCTGGTCAAAGCGGAAAACTTCGACCGCGCCCTCAAGGCGCTGGCGGAGGAAGGCTATACGGTGATCGAAAAACATACCGGGAGGGCGGACGATGGATTACATTCATGACCTCCGGAAGCTGATCGGCCCCCGGAAAATCATCCTGAACTGCGCCGGCGCGCTGATCTTCCGCGAGGGCAGGGTCCTGCTCCAGCGGCGGACGGACAACGGCCGGTGGGGCTTCATCGGCGGGCTCCTGGAGATGAATGAGACCTATGAGCAGGCGGCGCTCCGGGAGATCCGGGAAGAAACCGGGCTGGAGGTCCGCCTGGACGGTTTTCTCGGCATCTTCCACAACCACGATATGGTCTGGAGCAACGGGGATGCGGCGCACGTGATCTCCGCGATGTACACAGCAGGCATCGTCAGCGGGGAGCCGCGGATCGACGAGGAATCCTATGAGCTGCGCTTCTTCAGGCCGGACGAGCTGCCGGAGCTGTTCGCGGAGGATCACCGGGCGGCCTGGCAGGCCTATACCGACGGCGTGAGGCTGCCTTTGCTTCATGAAAACCCGTTTGTAAGTCTATAGTATTATCCCCCGCCGGGCACGCCGGCGGGGGAGGGGGACCGGTTCACCGGCGGAACAGGGACCGGACGGTCCGGTAAGCCATTTTGGGCTGGCGGTATTCATTGACCACGCCCTTGTTGTTGTATGTCCGGGGACGCCGGGGCGCCCAGGATTCGTCCACGCGCACGTCGGCGAACTGCCACAGGAAGATGCCGGTGACGTCCGGATCGGACAGGACGGCTTCGATCTGCTCCTTCAGGATCGCGCACTGCCGCTCCTCGGACCACTTCGCCTCACCGAGGGGGTCGTGGCAGCCGTAGATGGCGCCGGCGCCGATCTCGCTGACGATCAGGGGCCGGTCCGCCGCGCCGGCGGCCGCGATCTCCCGCTTTTTCCGGTCCAGCGCTTCCCGTACGGGGGTGTCATGGTACCACAGCGGGTAGATGTTGACGCTGACGAGATCCATCTCCGCATACACCTTGCCGCCCGGCCGCTCCAGCAGGGCGGCGGTCACGGGACGGCTGGCGTCCAGGGCGCGCAGCTGGCGGAAGATCTCCCGGTAGCAGCCGGCGCCGTATTCCGTGTCGTCCGCGCACTCGTTGAGGCTGGCCCAGGTGAACACGGCGGGATGGTTGAAATGCTGGTCCACCATCTCTTCGGTGCACTGCTTCAGCTGCTCCATGAACCGGGGATGGCGCATCATCTCCTCGGAGAAGCCGCGGACGTGGGATTCCTCCCAGACCAGCAGGCCCATCTCGTCGCACAGGTCCAGGAACAGCGGGTCGTTGGGGTAGTGGCAGGTGCGCACGCAGTTGGCGCCCATGTCCTTCATCAGCTGGATGTCCTGCATCATGGCCGCTGCGGGGACCGACAGGCCGAAGCTGCCGTATTCCTCGTGCCGGTTGAAGCCCCTGAGCGTCAGCTTCCGGCCGTTGAGCAGGAGATGCCTGCCCTCGGTCCGGATCTCCCGGAAGCCGATGCGGTCGATCAGGTCATCCGTCGGGCGGCCGTCGGCCAGGTAGACGGCGGAGACGGTATACAGGCGCGGATGTTCCGGCGACCAGGCTTCGACGGACGGGCAGGGGACGGTCAGGCAGACCTTCGCCGTACGGCCGCCGTCGATATGGACGGGCTGCTCGGCCCAGCCGTTTGCGACCGTGAGCGCCACCGCGCCGTCCGCGGGGGCTTCGGACAGGTTTCTCAGCGTGACCCGGACATCGGCCGACCATCCGTCGGCCGTTTTTTTCGGGACGGCGTGGCACCGCGTGACATAGACATCTGGCACCTCTTCGATCAGCACGGGGCGGTGGATGCCGCCGTAGGCATAGTAATCGTTGGGCACGTGCAGGGCCGAATCGGGGAGGAAGCGGTTATCGGCCTCGATCCGCAGCGTATGCTCTCCCCGGGGGACCCGGCGCGCCAGGGCTTCAAAGCCGGTGTACGCGCCGTAATGCGACGCCAGCAGGCGGCCGTCCAGGTATACTTTGGCCCCGAAGCTGACGCCGCCCAGCCAGATGCGGACGTTGCCGCCGGCGGTGACGGTCTGCTCATAGACGCCGCGCCCCCGGTACCGCCGGAGGGCGGGGTGGGTCTCCCAGACGCCGGGCACCAGCACCTTTTCGGGCTGGCTGAGCCCGCCTTCGTCCAGGGTGGTCAGGGTCCACAGGGGCGCGCAGGGGCGGGAGCTGCGGCATTCATGCGTGCGAAAGGCTCTTTCCATGGCGGTTTCCCCGCTCACAGCCGGTGCGCCAGGTCGGTGACCCAGCGGATCCGCTCAACGGGCAGTTCATCGTGGATGCTGCAGTCCGCCCCGAGGATATAGCCGGTCTTGCCGCCCTGCGCGATCAGGCGGGCGGCTTCCGCTTCGATCTCCTCCTTCGTGCCGGTGTACAGGAGGGTGCCGGGCCGGTTGTCAAAGCCGCCCCACACGGTGCAGCCGAAATGCCGCTTCGCTTCCTGGATATCCATGATGTCGAAGTACCTGGACCAGCTGACCGCCGCGGCCCTGTAATCCTGCCAGACGGACAGGCGGTTGGGGATCTCCTCCCAGGCGCAGAAATGGATGGCGTTCATATCGCTGAGGGTGTTGGCGTAGTCCAGCACCTCCCGGTCGAACGGCATCACCCAGTCGCGGTATTCCTCCGCGGTGAAGCGGGTCTCTTCGCCGTTCTGGACGCTGTAGAAGATGCCGTCCACCCCTGCGTCCTCGATCAGGCCGCGCACCAGCAGCTTGAGGTCCTCCCCGATGACTCTGCACGCGTACTTGACGGCTTCCGGGTTCTCGCGGATGAAGCGCATCATCTTCGGATAGCCGATCTTCAGGCGCAGGCAGGACAGCGGGACGAAGACCAGGTACAGGGAGACGCAGTCGCCGTTCAGCTTCCGGACGACCTTCCGCGTCCGCTCGATCTGGCCGCGGATGTAGGGGTTCAGGGGGCCGAGGGGCTCCAGCTTCATGAGGTCCTCCGGCCGCTCGATGCCTTCCAGCACGGGGGACGGCCAGCCGAAGTACTTGTCCCCGGACAGCTTCATGAAGTCCACGTCGGCGCTTCTGTAGAAGCTCAGCTGCTCCTCGGCGAACCTGTCGTCATCCCCCCAGAATTCCGGCGGCACATGCTTCCACATGCACACCGGCACATGATCCGTTTCCTGTCCGTGAAACGCCGCGATGACCCGTTCTCTCTTGTTCATAAGATGACCTCCTTGTTATTGATCGGTTACAGGGTGATTCTTAAAGCGCCGATTTTATCATCGTACTGTGCTGCAGCGCCGGCGATGTGCGGGGCGATGGCATTGATCTCCATGACGGGGATACCCTCGTCGGTGACGTAGGGCTGCCCGTCCATCAGGCTTTCCTGTCCGTCGATGTCCAGGTGGGTGACCCCTGTCCGGGCGACGATCCGGCGGCCGCCGGACAGGACCGTCAGCCGGCCTGCCGCCGCGTCCCAGGTATAATCGAGGCGGTCGGGCGCGAGCTGCTTCATCCGCTCCACGACGCACAGGACGTTGCCCCACACGCTGCCGTTGCGGTTGACGGCCCGGACGCCGCGGAAGTCGGGCTCCTGCCCGTTGACCATGACCTTGCAGTAGTTTTCGGTTTCGGGCACATACTTGTTCCGGTCCGCCTGCGGGATCGGCGCGATCCAGTCCTCGGCGGCCGGGGGCAGCGATGCCGGGTCCGGATAGAGGACGGCGGGTACCGCGGCGCTCAGCGGCGCAATATCCGCCGGCACAGTCTCCAGGCGCACGCTCGCGGGCGGCAGGCCCGGGCCGGTGACCGTCAGCACGGTCTCGCCCGCCTCCGTGGAGGATTGCAGCAGCACGCGGTTCAGGCCGCACTCGGCGTAGACGAAGGGTTGGCGGATCACGCTGTCCTGCCGCCCGTTGCCGTTGAAGCGGCCGCTGTTGTAGCCGCCCAGCAGCGCGGCGGGACCCTGCAGCGCAAGGTCCAGCCGCATGTCCGCCAGGGGGCAGACCCGGCCCCGGGCATCCGTGACGGCGATGTCCACATAGCACAGGTCATTGCCGTCCGCCCGCCAGCCGCCGCCGGCCGTATGGGGCGTCAGCCGGAGGGCAGCGGGCGGGCCCGCGGTCTCGATCCGGTCCCGGCAGGCCTCCGCCCCGGAAAAGTCGTATCCGACGGCCTCGATCGCGCCGCTCTCCGTGACGTCGATCGCGGGGAACGCGAAGATGAAGCCGCTCTCGGGCCGGTCCGACCGGCCCGCTTCCCGGCCGTTGACATACAGGATGACGGACTGCACGGCATAGCTGCCCACGCAGTACACGGTCTTGCGCCGGGGGTCCCGGTATTCCGGCTCTTCGGTCTCTTCCCAATAGACGCCGTTGAAGCGCTTCTTCCACGCGCGGTACGAAGCCTCCGACGCGGGCGGGTAGTTCCAGTGGCCCAGCAGCCGGAGGGCCGGGGCTGCGCTGTGCATCACCCGGAAGACGTCGAAGCTCTGCTTTTTGACGCGGATGGCGTCCACGCGGCCGCTCATGCGGCCGTTTTCGCTGAAGCTCTGCCGGCCGTGCTGGGCAGAATCGGTCCAGCACAGGGCCGCGCAGGCGCTGTAGAGGTTTTTGCCGGACGCGCCGCCGATGCGGTCGAAGAAGAACTCGCTGTAGCCGCGGGCATTGGCCAGGGCCAGGTCCTCGCTGGTCAGGTCGTAAAAGTCCAGGCCCTTCTGCTTTCTGCCGCCCTTGCCCAGGTACCGGTTCCGGTAATCAAAGTCCGGCGGGGTATAATCGTCCCAGACGCGGCGGGGCGCTTCCTCCCGGCTGTATTCGGTCTCGGTGACGGGGCCGTGCTCGGCGAGAAACCGCGCGGCGTGCCGGTTCAGCATCGTGCCGACGTACTCGCTTTCGGCGAGGGTGTCCTCCGTGTTGATGGTCCTGCAGCCCATATAGCGCCCGCCGTGGGGGTCGAGCGCCTGCTTCAGGAGCCGCATCTCCCGCATGTGGGCGGTGGAGATCACGTTGTTGCCCGCCTCCCAGAACACGATGGACGGATGGTTGCGGCAGGCGATCAGGGTATCGCGCATGAGCTCCACCCGCTGGTCCCACTGGCGGCCGAAGGTCTCGCGCTCCTTGTCGCCGGCGGGCTGGGTGCAGATGACGCCCTGCCGGTCGCAGGCGCGGAGGTCCGCGGGACAGGCGGCCACGTGCATCCAGCGGATGTGGTTGGCGCCGCTTTCCCGGATCCATTGCATGTCGCGGTCGTGCAGCCACTCGGGGACGATGCCGCTTTCCGCCCACTCGTTGGCGGCCCGCTGGGCGTAGCCCCTCAGCCAGAGGGGATGGCCGTTGATCAGCAGGCCGCGGTCCCTGTCATAGCCGATCTGCCGGAAGCCGGTCTCAATGACCTCCCGGTCCGCCTCGGCGCCGTCGGTTTCCAGGGTGATCTCCACGCGGTAGAGGGCGGGATGGGCCGGCTCCCAGAAGTCCAGGCCCGTGACCGTACTGGACAAACGGATCACGGACGTGCCGGCGGCGTCGGCGCGGGTGGGCGCGACACGGTCCTCTTCTTCCGGCACATAGTGCCGGGTGGCCTCGTCCCAGCGGTACGCGTCCTCCGGGACCAGGGTGAGGGGCATGCGCCACGGCGCTGCCGCGGCGGGGATGACCGTTTCATCGGAGGAGAACGCGGCGATCTCCCGCCCGTCCGCCGTCCGGATCCGCGCGTGGACGCGTGCCGTCACAGGCCGGTCGGCCAGGCTGCGGATCTCCGCGTCCACATGGACGCGGGCGGTACGGCCCGCGATGTCGAAGCTGTCCGCATAGACGTAGCTGCCGTGGGTCTGCAGGTTCGCGTACATCGGCAGCGTCAGGTGGACGTCCGGCTTGAAATGGATCCGCACCGGCTGGGACAGGCCGCCGATCGTCGGATTGAAATCGTTGCAGTTCCACGAATACCCGACGCCCTCGCGGTCCGCCGGCACGCGCTCGTCCTGGCTTTGCAGGTAACTGCCGGGTGCCACGCCCGGCTTGTTGGGCGTTTCCGCGATGCAGAAGGGGATGTTCCGTGTGCTGGTGTTGTCAGTCGCGACGGCAACCACGTTTTTGCCGTCCTCCCGCAGGCAGGGGGTCAGGTCGAAGGCGAAGGGGCCGACGCCCGACTCGTGATAACCGGCCAGGCGGCCGTTGATGTACACATAGCATGTCTGGCGGACGCCCTCGAAGGAGATCAGCACATGCCGGCCCCGGCGTTCGGGCGGGAGGGTCAGCGCGTTGCGGTAGAAGGCGCAGGCCCGGCGCTGCCCGCTGCCGCCATCCTCGATGGGGACAGAAAACAGGTCGCTGCCGTTGAAGGTATGCGGCAGGACGACCTGTTCCCAGAGCGTATCGTCATATTCGCGGTCGACGGGCAGCCTGCCGCTTGCGTCGCGGCAGGCTGCCATCGCCTTTTCCATGGGGAAGGCGTCCGTCAGGCGGAAGCGCCAGCCATGATGGAAGTAAAATGCGTTATCCATGGTCATCCTTCAGGAAGGCGGCGCAGCAGGGGTACTGCCTGAGCTCGCGCACGACCAGCCGGCAGATCTCCTGGGCGCCGAAGGCGTTGAAGTGCGTTTTGTCGTCGTGACCATCGGGAAAATCGGGGTTTTCGCCCGGCGCGAGGCGGACGAACAGCTCCGCCGTCTTCTCCTCGCCCAGGGCCAGGTACAGTTCCCGGCTGTCCTTTTTCAGGTCGCAGAGGGGGACGCCCTTTTCCGCCGCCAGCTGCCGGATCGCCCGCGGGTATTCGCCGTGGGTATAGAGCATGCTGCCGCCGCCGACGAAAAACCGGCGGGACACGGGCGTCAGCAGCACCGGCTGGGCGCCGCGGTCCAGGGCGGCCTGGCAGTACCGCCAGAGCTCCATGGGAAAGGTGGTATCCGGGTCGGTGTGGCGCTCGTCGTCCTTTTCGTCGTTATGGCCGAACTGGATCAGCAGCAGGTCGCCGCCCATCATGCCTTTTTCGACCGGCGCGAACAGCCCTTCCTCGCGGAAGCTGCGGCTGCTGCGGCCGCTCAGGGCATGATTGCGGACCGTCACGCCCTCCCGGACATATCCGGGCAGGGCCCAGCCCCAGCCGCGGAACGGCGGCTTGTTGTCCTCAACGGTGGAATCGCCGATGATATAGATCGTGGGCATGGCGCTTACCAGTCTTTCCAGACCTGGTTCAGGTCGATGACGCACACCTGGCCGATGCCGTTTTCATCGGGGTTGGAGAACAGGATCTGGTCGCCTTTGCGGTTGAAGGAGGGGTGCTGGTGGTCCG
>CACXEB010000077.1 GCA_902766515.1 uncultured Eubacteriales bacterium | reverse complement strand
TCAGGATCGGAATGCCTGATATTTCCGGAAGCGCCTGTGTAAATGCCTTCTCGCAATTGTATGCGTCAAGGGCAATTTCCGCTGCTTCCTCCGTATGTTTCGGTTCAAAGTCTCGAATGATCATTTTTTCCTTTCTGCAAATACCGATTGTTAACTTGATTACAGTAATTCTATAGTCACGACACGGCTCGGGTGAGTTTCACAACTGATTCTATGTGCCCCGTCCAGCAGAACATATCCACCGGCTGCACCGATACGGCGCGGTAGCCGGCATCCGTCAGCAGGCGGAGGTCGCGGGCCAGGGTCGCGGGATCGCAGGACACATAGACGACGCGGCCGGGCGCGGCTTCGGCGATGGCGTTCAGGACGGCGGGCTCGGCGCCCTTGCGGGGCGGATCGAGCAGGATCACGTCGGGGCGCAGGCCGTCCCGCACCAGGCGCGGGAGGACGTCCTCGGCCGCGCCGCAGAGGAAATCGGCATTGGTCACGCCGTTCCGGCGGGCGTTTTCCCGGGCGTCCTCGATCGCCTGGGGGACGATCTCGATCCCGGTCACGCTGCGGGCCGCGCGGGCGGCCAGCAGGGAGATGGTGCCCGCGCCGCAGTACACGTCCGCCACCCGGTCCTCCGGGCGGAGGCCGGCGAAGCGGATCGCGGTCTCGTAGAGCCGCTCGGTCTGGACGGGGTTGACCTGGAAAAATGAAAGCGGCGAGAGGCTGTACGTCATGCCGCACAGCGTGTCCATCAGCCGCGGTTCGCCCGCCAGCACGCGGTAGCTGTCGCCCAGGATCACATTGTCGCCGCGCGGGTTGACCGTCAGGCAGACGGACACCACGCCCGGGATGGCGGTCAGCGCCGCGCAGAGCTCCGGGCTCCGCGGCAGGTCATCCTTCGCCGCGGCGATGGTCACCATCGTCTGCCCCGCGCGGGAGGTCCGGGTGATGATATGGCGGACCAGGCCGCGGCCGGTCCGCTCGTCATAGGCCGGCACGGCGTACGCGCGCATCCAGTCCAGCACCGCTCCGGCGACGCGGTCGGCGGGCGGCATGGCCATCAGGCAGGTGTCGATCGGCACCAGGTCATGGCTGCGGGGCCGGAAATAGCCCGCGCGGGGCACGCCGTCCACCTCGCACACCGGCAGCGCCGTCTTGTTGCGGTAATGGAAAGGCTCATCCATGCCCAGGGGCAGCGGCACTTCCAGGTCGATGCCCCCGATGCGCCGCAGCGCGTCCTGCACCGCCTGGCGCTTGGCCTCCAGCGTCTCCCGGTAATCCATGTGCAGCCCCACGCAGCCGCCGCAGCGCCGGGCATACGGACAGGGCGGCGTCCGGCGGGCCGGGCTGTCCGACAGGCGCCGCTCAACCCGGCCGAAGGCGAAACGCTTTTCCGCCTTGACGATCCGCACCTCCGCCCGCTCGCCCGGCAGCAGCTCCGGCATAAACACGGTCTGGCCGTCAACATGGGTGACGCCGTTCATCTGCCCGTCCAGGCGTTCGCCGGTGACCGGGCACACTTGATTCTTCTTCAGCATCAGTCGGTGATTTTCCTTGCTTCCATGTAGTAGCGCTTCTCGTTCGCCTCACCCATGGAGAAGCACTTGCGGGGCAGCGGGCCGTTCTGGCGCACCGCGGGGAACAGGGCATACTTGTCGATGGCGGGCAGCAGGATGCCGACCGCGCCTTCATCCCGGACCAGGCCCCGGACGGCGCTTTCGCCGTGGATATAATCCAGCCGGAAGCCCGCCCGGTCCAGCAGCGCCTGCACCGTACCCACCGGCAGCTCGTGCAGCGGCCGCGTGATGCGCAGCGGATAATCGCCCTGGGCGTGCGCCAGCACAAAGTCCGGGTGATCAAGGTCCATCACCGGCTCGCAGGGGCGCAGCGCCTCCAGCACGCGGGCGGGCGGCGCGTCAAACACGGCGCGGTGGATAGGCTCGAAAACCAGCGCCGGGTCATGCAGGTTGACCAGTTCCACCATGGCGTACCGGGCCGGATGGGCCTCCCGCTGTGCGTCGTCCAGGCCCTCCCGCACCTTCAGCCAGTGGGCGCGGGCCGTCGCCAGGGAGTGGTTGCCGTCGCCGACCGCGAAGGACAGTCCGTCGGACGCCGCTTCCAGCGCCCCGGCTGCCGCGAAAAACCGCTCCAGCGCTGCCGGGTCCGTCACGGCCCAGCCGGTCAGGCGTCCGCCTTCCCCCTTGAGCGGAATGCCATATACCATGGGCAGCCCGTCGATCCCGGCCGCCAGCGGCTCAATGAGCGTCCGGCCAGGGTCGTCCGCCAGCAGCAGCACATGGCTGAGCTCCAGCGGCGCCTGGGCCCGCACCGCCAGCCGCGGCGGGATGCGGTCCGTGATCGTCCCCTCCGTCGGGCGGATCGCGGAGCGGCTGTCCGGCGCAAAATCATACCGCTCGAGGTCCACGGTCAGCAGCACGCCCCAGCGGTCGCCGGGGGCGATCCGCCGGCGGATCAGCACCAGGCCGTCCACCGTCCGGGAAAACACCCCGCCGTCCAGGTAGGACCGCATGGCGCGGTGGATGGCCGGCACCCGATCGGCCGCCTCCGCCAGCCAGCATTCCGGCAGCACCAGCCGCAGGGTGGACGGCGCTTCACCCACCTCAGCATTCATTCTCTCCCAGTATTCCGGCTGGGACGTAAACTGGTCGCAGGCCACCATCGGCCAGCGATCGTCGCAGTACGCCCCGTCCGGCAGCAGGAAACGGCCTGTATGTACGGAAGAATCCCGTTCGTATGCGTTCATATTTTTACAACCTCCCCCGGTCCGGCGGTTCATGGTGAAAACCGCCGCCGTTTGCAGTGTACGCTATATTTGCCGGAAAAGCAAGCCGACTTT
>CACXEB010000076.1 GCA_902766515.1 uncultured Eubacteriales bacterium | reverse complement strand
CGCCCGGGAGCCCCAAAGGGGCGACAGGCAAATCTGTGGGGGGGTCACGCAGGGGGGATGCCAATCCCCCCTACGGTCACTGTTCATCCCGTGAACAGTGACGGCCGCCACGCTCCAAATCCCACGCCAGGCTTCTGTTGGCCTTCTTTTCTGCGTTGCGCTTTTCCCTGTTTGTGTGCTATGATAGGCGGGAGCAGATCGCTGGGCCGGGAGCGGCGGAAACGACGCTTCCGGCTCTGGGGGGGAGAAGCGGATGGACCATTATCGCGTGATCGACCGGGAGACCTATTACCGCAAGGGGGTCTTCCGTCATTTTTCAGAGGACTGCAAGTGCTCCACGTCCATGACGGCGCGGGTCGACGTGACCGGCCTCGCGGCGTGGTCGAAGCGGACGGGGACGAAGTTCTATCTCAATTTCCTGTATATTCTGACAAAGGTGCTCAACGCCCGGGAGGATTACCGGATGGGGTACCTGTGGCAGACCGGCGAGCTGATCTGCTGGGACCGGATCCATCCGACCCAGTATGTCTTCCATGAGGACACCGAGACCTGCACGCCGGTCTATACGCGGTGGGACGAGGACTATCAGCGCTTCTATGCCGGCGCGCTCCGGGATGTGGAAGCGGCGAAGCAGACCCGGGAGTACGGGCTGGACATGGCCAACCATCCCAACTGGTTCGACGCGTCGTATATCTCCTGGCTCTCGTATGATGCTTTGAATATCGAGCTGCCGGATGGGCACCTGTTCTTTGCGCCGATCGTCAACTGGGGTCGGTACCGCGAGGAGGGCGGCCGGCTGGTCATGCCCGTCAGCGTCCGGCTGAACCACGCGGTCGCGGACGGGTACCTGCTTGCCAACGTGTTCCGCCTCCTGGAGAGAGAAATCAAAGCGCTGACGGAAGGCTGACGATGTATAGGATCTTTGACGCGCACTGCCATATCTACCCCGAAACCATTGCGCGGAAGGCGGTGGAGGGGATCGACCGGTTCTATGGCGGGCTGCCCTTTGACCATTGCGACGGGACGACGGGGACGCTCCTCCGGACCGGCCGCGCGGCGGGGGTTTCCCATTTCCTGGTGCACTCGGTCGCCACGACCCCGCGCCAGGTGTCCAGCATCAACCGCTTCATCGCCGCGGAAGTATCCGCTGCGGACGGCGCGTTCACAGGCCTGGGGACGCTGCATCCGGATTCGGAACAGCTGGAACAGGACTTCCGGGAGCTGGTCAGCCTGGGGCTGAAAGGCGTGAAGCTGCACCCGGATTTCCAGCGCTTCGCGGCAGACGCCGACAGCGCCATGCGCGTCTATCAGCTCTGCGTGGACGCGGGCCTGCCGGTGCTGGTGCATACCGGCGATCCCCGCTTTGACTTTTCCAATCCGAACCGGATCGTGAACGTCCTGCGGGCGTTTCCGAAGCTCAGGTTCGTCGGTGCGCACTTTGGCGGCTGGAGCGTGTGGGACGAAGCGGTCCGCCTGCTGTCGCCCTTTGACAATATCCTTGTGGACACGTCCTCCTCGTTCTATACCCTCGGCCGTGACAGGGGCCGGGACCTGATCCGCCAATGGGGCGCCGGACGGGTGATGTTCGGGACGGACTATCCCATGTGGAACCCGCGGCCGGACATCGACCTGCTGCTGGACATGGGACTCAGCGACGACGAATACCGCCGCGTCTTCTGGGACAACGCGGCAGGGATCTTCGGACTGTGATCATTCATGAAAGAGGGATGCGTATGAAGACGATACGATGCCTTTCCGTCCTGCTGGCGCTGTGCCTGTGGGCCGGCGCCGCGGCCGGAGCGGAGGAGACCGCGGCGGAAGCTTTCCGGACCGTGGGCGGGTATGTGACCTTCGGTACCTATCCGCAGGAGGCGGACGGGTCGGACAGCACGCCCATCGAATGGCTGGTGCTGGCGTACGACGAAGCAGGCCACCGCGCCCTGCTGCTCAGCCGGTATGCGCTGGACGCCCAGCCGTACAATGCCGAATTCAAAGACGTGACCTGGGGGAAATGCACGCTGCGGGCCTGGATGAACGACGAATTCTATCATCGCGCCTTCAGCGAGGCGGAACAGGCGCTCATCCTCGTGACCGAGGTCGACAACAGCAATAAGCAGCGGTACAGCGGCTGGAGCTACAGCGGCGGCGCCGATACGGAGGACAGGGTCTTCCTGCTGAGCTACCGCGAGGTCAAGAATTACCTGGGCGTCCGGAGCAACGTGATCAAGGGCGCCGTACAGAACAAGCGCTCCCGCGTCGTGCCGACGGCATACGCCCTCAGCCGCGGCGCGTATGCCAGCAAATACAATCTGGCGGAGGACGGCCGGCAGGCCGGCTGGTGGTGGCTGCGCCAACCCGGCGTGAACCAGCACTACGCCGCCGTCGTCAACACGGACGGATCCCTTTACAATTACTATGTGCACCGCGGGTACGGCTGCGTCCGCCCCGCGCTCTGGATCAGCGTGCCGGAATAATTCGCGCGTACGCGGTGCCCCGTCGACGGTGACAGGAGGGACAGACGCATGAAACGGATGAACAGCGTGATCGGCTTGCTGGCGGTTTTCCTGCTGCTTGCGTGCCTTGCCGACGCGGGAGCGGCGGGGGAGAAGGCGCTGACGGTCATGGTCTACATGTGCGGCAGCAACCTCGAAACGCTGTACGGATGCGCCTCCGCGGACCTGCAGGAGATGCTGGCAACGGATTTTGACAGCGCCGCGATCAACCTGGTCGTGATGGCCGGCGGCAGCGAGCACTGGAAAACGGGGTACCAGCCGGACGAGCAGACGATCCTCCAGGTCGAAGGCGGCCGCAGCAGGATCCTGCGCCGCGACGCGTCCCGCAGCATGGGCGATCCGGAGACGCTCCGGGATTTCCTGCGCTTTTCGATGGAGAACTACCCCGCGGAGGACTACGCGCTGATCCTGTGGGACCATGGCGGCGGGCCGCTGGAGGGCCTCTGCCGCGACGAGCGCTACGGCGCGGACCACCTCTCGCTGCGGGAGCTGGCGCAGGCGCTGGACGGCGCGGTCCCCGACGGCCGGAAGCTCAGCTGGATCGGCTTCGACGCGTGCCTGATGGGCAGCCTGGAGGTCGCGGAACAGATGCGGCCCTATGCCCGCTGCATGATCGCCTCCCAGGCGGAGGAGCCGGTGGACGGCTGGAACTACGCCTTCCTGTCCGCGCTTTCCGCGCAGCCGGACGCCATGAGCGCCGGCCGGTTGATCGTGGACGCCTATTTTGACGGCGATGACGCCGGAACGGCGGAGAAGACGCTGTGCTGCATCGACCTGGACTTGATCGGCGGGATCACCGCCGAAGCGGACCGGTTTTTCCGGGGCGCGGCGGCGCGGCTGACGCCCGACACGTTTTCCGATATCTCCCGCCTGCGCATGCGGGCGACCGGTTTCGGGCGCGCGGAAGCCGCTGTCACCGGCGGGTATGACCTGGTGGACCTGGTGGATCTCTGCGACGCGCTGTCGGACGGAGAGGAGAGCGCCGGCGTCCGTGCGGCGGTCGGCCGCGCGGTCTACAGCCGGACCAGCACCGGCCGCGGAACCGGTCTGTCGGTCTACCATCCGTTCCGCAACCGGGACGGCTTCCTCCACGGCTGGTACGACGACTATCTCGCGCTGGATTTCTGCGGCGGCTACACCAATTATATCCGCGTGTACGGGGAGATCATGACCGGCAGGCGGCTCGTCGCCTGGGACGGCCTGAGCAGGATCGAAACCGACGGCGGGGGCCTCGTGCGCCTGACCCTGACGCCGGAGCAGGCAAACGCCGTCGCCAGCGCCCGCCTGGTGATCTACGCGCGGAACATCTACGATTATGTCGATCAAGCCTATTACCGTGTCTTCTCCACCGCGGATGTCGCGTGGGACGGTACGACGCTGCGGGCAGCCTACGACGGCACGACGCTCCGCGCGTACGACGACGCGGGGCATGCCTCGCTGACCCAGGCGCTGTCCTACCGGGTCGCTGAGGATGGCCGTTACCTGGTGGAGTTCTATCCGGTCACGGAGGACTACGCCCGCACGGAGCACCCCATCATCGGCGAATATACGCTGGCGGACGGGATCCTGGTCCTGCAGGCGTACGCGGTCTACGACGAAATGACGGGCATGTACTCGCACCGCGCGGCGGTGGACCTGTCCGGATACATGGGACTCACCTTCCGGCGCGCCTACCGCGTGCCGCAGCGGAACGACGGCGGCGAGCTGCCGGGGTTTGACGAGTGGCTGGAAGATCAGCACGCGGACGCCCAGTGGAAAACCAGACAGGACGTGGATACCGGCAGCGTCATCCTGGCCATGGCCCCCGGCAGCCTGGACGCTTACGACCTGTACGCCGCCTTTGAGATCACGGATACCCAGGGCGCGACCTTTTCCTCCGATCTCCTGTCCGTCGGCGGCGGCGCCGAATACTACCGGGCGGATTTCAGCCTCGGCAGCGGCGCCCCGGAGGTGACGGGCGTATCCATCGCGGAAGACCGGAACCGACGGACCCTCACGCTGACGGTGGACGTGCGCAACGCTTCGGCGGAGGAGCGGACATACATGCTGAACGATGTCCTCCTGAACGGCGTGCGGGTGAAAAAAGGTGTCCGCGGGATCCTTGCCGCCGGTGACGGGAAACGGCAGGCACTGGGGTATCCCACCCTGCTGCCCGGTTCACGGGGACAGGTCCTGCTGACCCTGGACGCGGCGGCGCTCGCCGCCTGCGGGGTGGACGATGTGCTGTCTTCCGTCGTCGGCAGGCTGTATTCCGTACCGGCGGATGATTCCGGTGATACGTACATCCTGGGGTTCAGCGCGGAGCCGAACTGCTCCGTGGCGGCGGTATTTCAACCGGAGGATGAAGCGAAGCGGGAGACAGCCGTCTTTGAAGTGCCGTTTGTCTATCCCGCGATAGGCGACCGGCCGCTGCAGTTCTCCTGCGTCGCGGCCGTGGAGCCGCATGAGGAAGCGGTGAACGCGCGGCTGCTGGTCAATACCGGTCTCTATAACGATACAGGAACGGACATCATCTATCTGCTGACGGACATAGCGATCAACGGCCGGTGCCTGGACAAGACCGCGGCCAGCCAGCAGGGCGAGGGCGCGGAGACGGCCGGCGGCCGGCGCGGTGTGGCGACGGAAAACACGGCGATCGCCAACCTGGACTTCCGATATGGCGACATACGGCAGCTGCTGCCGGATCCGGCGCTGCGGACCGTTTCAGGCTCCCTGCTGCTGTATGTCCTGAGCGGCGGCGAGTATCGGCCTGCCTATGCCGTACCGGTCATCGTGACGCTGGACGTACCGGTCACCGCGTTTTGCGAGAACGCGGCGCTGCTGCCCTCGTGGGAGCTGATGGCGTCGGCGCGCGCGGAGAAACTGCTGTCAGATGACAGGACGGCGGTCCTGTTCTCCGGGCTGGACTGCGCTGTCCGCCTGCAGGGGTATTTTATCGTCGACTGCCAGCCCGTGATGCTGCTCCGGTGTGAGAATCGCTCGGACAGGAATGTGAAGATCTGGCTGGGCGGCGCGCGGATGGACGGTCAGCCCGCGGGCATGGGTGTCACCGGCGACGTCTATGCGATCATCCGGAATTGCCAGCTGCGCCTGTTTGATCCGGCGCAGACGCCGTGGCCGGAGGAAACCGGCGTCCAGATCAGCCTCTCCGCGGGGGAAACGCGCTATGAGTACGTCTCCGTAGCGCCGGCGGCCGATGGACCGGCCGGCTCGTCCAGCGTGCGCTTCAACGCGTTTATGTATCCGGTGGACAATCCTCTTGAAAATGTGTATATCGAAGACATCGTCATCAACTGCGATGCGGGCGCAGAGCCGGGAAAGGAGTATATCGCGGTTCCGGATGACGACGGCCCGGGACATGAGGGCGGCCGCCGGGACGCGCTCCGCCCGCAGCGGGCGGTCGCGGAGTCGGTCAGCCTGCCCTCCGGCGCGCCGGAGCTGATTCCGATCGCGTTCAACGCGCCGGAAGGCGGCCGCCTCAAAGGCGCCTATTGTGTGCTGATGCGCCGGGTGCGCAATGAAAAAGAGCTGGCGCAGATGAACCTGCTGAACCATCCTTCCGCTTCCGCGTCGGACGGTGCGCTGCATGTCAGCTTCCGGGACGGCGGGGAATGGATGATCTACGAACAGCTGCTGGACATGATGGTGGCTGAAGACGGCCTGAGCGCGCACGCGGACTGGCCGGCGCAGCGGCTCTCCCTGGAGACGGCATACGGGACCCTGCCGGTCTCGGTTGCTTTTATCAGCCGGGCGGACGACGGGTTCACGTATACGCAGACGGGCAACAAGCTCGTTTTCGGCAGCGCCGAATTCCCGAACGCCGTGCTGGGGTACCGCATCGGCGCGATCAACGTGACCTTCCGGCCGGACCGGATGCGGGCATGGGTCAGCGGTTTCCGGGAACTGTATGAAGACGTGTCCGGGTTCGCCGGGATCGCGTCCCAGAAAGCCTTCCTCCTGCGCCGCGACACGGCGCCGGAAGCGCTCGCCGCGTTCCTCAACAACAGTGAGATCATAGAGCGGAACGCCCTCGAACAGGTGCTGCTGCTGGATCCCGGCGACCTCCGCCTGACGTTCGAACCGGCGGACGAGGCGGATTACCTCTGTGTGTTCTTCTACCAGACGGAAGAAGGCGCGGTCAAATGCACCTCGCCCAGGGCGTTGAGAGAAAACGGGAGTGATGAGTGACGGGTGCGGGCAGCATTGCGCGAGGGGCAGGCTGCTACTTCCGCGCCGCAAATTCGGCGGCTTCCCGGATCCAGCCGAGCAGCTCGCTGTCGATCTCTTCGGCGGCGGCGACGAGGACGTGGTGTGTCCAGCGGCGGGGATACGGTTCCGAAGCGGCGTCGATCCGGGGGGAATCCAGCCGGTACGCCAGCCCGAAGGTGACGGTGATGTATTCCTTCGGCCGGTCCTTGGCCCGCCGGACGGGCAGGAAGGACACGGCGGCGAAGCAGTGCCGGCTGTAAAAGCTGATCTGCGTCTTCTTTGCCTCGATCCGCAGGTCCGGGACCATCGCCCGCGTCCGCTGCGCCAGGACCCCGTACAGCGCGAGCGCGGCCGGTTTTCCGTCAAAAAAACACAGGATATCCAGTTCGTTGGTGCTCATGGTTTCTTTCATCGTCATTCCGCCAGCAGTTGATCCATTCTGTCTTTTACGCCGTCGTCCGGTTCGGCTTCGCGCAGCCTGCCCAGCAGGGCAGCGCATGCGGGCCACCAGCCGGACAGCGGCGCTTTTTTGATGTCAGCCCAGGCCTGCAGCGTGATCAGCGCGGCGCTCCGGGTCCGGACCGGACCGCACTGCAGGCCGGCTTCCACCAGGTCCTGCCCTTCGAGGGGATAGGGTTTCAGCACGTGCAGGATGTACGCGAGGGCGTTCTGCCGCGCGAAGTCCGGTCCCGTGCCCAGGGACGCCGTCGTCGGCGCAGCCCTCATCTCCGACAGGGGAAGGCGCTCCCGGAACAGGGTGATCACGTCGTCGTGGTATTCCGGATCATCGATCAGCTTTTTACACCGGTAATACTCCGTTTCAAAATCGGTCTGCATCAGCCGGAAGAGCGCGGGACGGCACTCAATGCCGAGCTCCTCGGCCAGGTCGACCGCCTCTCCCGTTTGGAGCGCGGCCGTGACGGCGGCCCTGCAATCCGGGGTGGACAGCAGCTCCTGGCACGCCTTCACGACCGGAGCGCCCGTACCGCTTTCGTCAAACCAGTCGCGCAGGTGCCGGACGGTCACATAATCGGCGGCCTCCAGGGGCAGCGCCCGGGCGGTGTCCAGGAACCGGAGGACGACCGCTTCCCTGTCACGGATCGCGGACAGGCCGGTGACCGGCTCCTCGTCCGTCAGCGCCTCCAGCAGGTCGCGCAGACCGGTGAATTCCTCCCGCGTCGGACGGCCCTTCAGCAGGTCGGCGGCGTTCGATTTCTGCCAGCAGGGGAGCGCGGAATACGCGCTCATGATGTCATTGTGCACCGCGTCGAGCAGGAACCATCTCCGGATCGCTTCGGTGCGCGGCTCGAGCAGTTCGACAGCGTGGATGCGTCCCCAGCCGTGGACCTTTTTCGCGAGGGCCCAGATTTCGTCGTTCCCGTCCGGCCAGTGCCGCATCAAGAGGCAGGCGAAGCGGGTGAACTCGTCGCTCAGCCCGATGACGCGGATCGCCTGCTTCAGCCGGCCGCTCTGTCCCGTTTTGAACAGCACGAGCAGGCACAGGCCGTATTTCACGCATTCCCGGTCGGACGAATGGAGCAGCGCGCGGCGGCTCCAGGCGTACAGGTTCAGCATGGTCAGCTGTTTCATATGCTCGAGGACGTAGGTGAGCAGGGTGTCAGCCATGGTGATCGCGCGCGCTGTTTTCCCGAGCGCCGTAAACAGCCGGTCCGCTTCGTGAAATGCATGCTCAGACGCGGCGCTGACGGCGTTTTTCATCAGGCGGAGCGCTTCGTCGGCGGGCTTTGTCCGCCGCATGTGATAGTACGCGACACCGTCCTGTGCGCCGTCCGCCCACTGGATGCCATCCGCGAGCTGATCCCCCCTCGGCAGCGAGAAGTCCGCGGGCAGCGCGCCGTCCTTCGCGGCGGCGGCAATGGCGTCGTACAAAGAATCACGGTGGCGAAACAACATACCGGTCTCTCCTAACGGCCGCTGTTGCGGTATTCACCCGGCGTGCAGCCGGTGATCCTCTTGAAGCTCCTGGAAAAGTGGGCAACGTCGGCATAGCCGGCGGCCTCCGCGACCTCGTGGATGCGGCGGGCCGGATCCGTGAGCAGGCGCTTGGCCAGCTCGATCCGCATGCCGCCCAGCAGGTCGAAAAAGCTCTGTCCGGTCTCCCGGTTCAGCAGCTTGGACAGGTGCCACTGGCTCACATACACGTTGTCCGCCACGTCGTTCAGGGACAGGTGCTGCTCCATGCAGTGCTCCCGCATGTACTGCAGCGCGGCCTGCACGATGTAGTTGCCGGCGGCGCTTTCCGTCTCGCTCCCGGCGTCCGGAGGCGCGGCCGCCTGCAGGCGGCTGACCATCAGACGCACGGCTTCCAGCAGCTCGTCCATGACGCTCGGCTTCAGCAGGTAGCGGCACACGCCCAGGTTGATCGCCTGGCGGGCATACTCGAAGTCGCGGTACGCAGTCAGCACGGTCACCTGCATCGCCGGGAACTCGCTGCGCAGTGCGGCCAGCATGGTCAGTCCGTCCATGTTGGGCATGCGGATATCGGTGAGGACGATGTCCGGCTTCAGCTCGCGGATCAGTTGGAGGCCGCTCGCGCCGTCGTAGGCGGTGCCGGCCACCTCGCAGCCCAGGCTTTCCCAGGGCACCACGCTGCTCAGCCCCCGGACGATCAGCCGCTCATCGTCAACCAGGATCACACGGTACATCCGATCACCTCACTCGTCGAAGGGGTGCAGCGCCATGACCCGCTCCCAGCAGGCTTCGGGCGTCATGGCCCCGGAAGCGACGGCGGGGATGCATTCGAGCAGCCACACCTCCCGCGCGTGCTTGTTCATCGCGTCCTGGAGCGGGCTCAGCAGCGTCCGCCCGGCCGTCATCTCCTCCGCGGAGTCCAGCAGCGCTCCGCCCAGGCCGGAATAGCCCAGCCGGCGCAGGCTGTCCTCCTTCGTCAGCGCGGCCAGCAGGGATACCGCCGCGTCGCGCCGCTGGCTGTCCCACGCGCGGCGGGTCAGGTAGAAGCCCATCGACACGCCGCCGATGCAGCAGCCGGACGCACCGGCGCCGTTGCGCAGCGGGACGGGGAAGACCCGCGTCGTCTCCATGCTGGCGGCGGACAGCGAGGAAGCCAGCCAGCTGCCGTCGATCTGCATGGCGGCTTTCTTGCTCCTGAACAGCTCGGTGGACGCGCTCTCGAAGGTGGCCGCCGCATTGTCCGCGAACGCGCCCATCCGGTACAGCTCCCGGATCAGCGCCATCGCGTCCAGCCAGGAAGCGGGCACCTCTTCCGGCGTCCGCGGGCGGGCCTGCTGCTCCTCTGCCGACGCGCACGCCAGCAGCGCGAACTCGGCCAGGTAGTGCGGGATATCCGACAGCGAGATGGCGATGGGCACGATCCCGTTTTCCCGGAAGATCCGGATCGCCTCCGTGAAGCTGTCCCAGTCGGTCGGCAGGGGCGCCTTGTACGCGTCGAACAGGTCGCTGTTGATGTACAGCCCCTCCCAGAACCCGCGTACCGGCACTGCGTACACCCGTCCGTCCTTCTCCTTCAGCGCGTCGTTTTCAGGCAGCCGCAGGCCGGGGTAGGCGGCGTTGATCTCGGCGATCGGCGTGACCTTGTAGAGGATCGGGGCAGAGTCCGCGCCTGCCGCGAAAAAGAACAGGATATCCGGCTCGTTTCCGGCGGCGAAATCGTTCAGGACACCGGTCTTCCAGGTTTCGTCGCTCACGGCGGAGGCGTCCAGCACCACGTTGCCGGTTTCGGCCTCGTAAGCCTTCAGGATGTCCACGTATGCCTCTGCGGCGGTGTCCGCGCCGGCGAAGGAGCTGACCGTGCGCAGCGTGACGCCCTCCGCGCAGGCGGCGGACATCGCCAGCAGCCCGGCCAGCAGGCAGGCGAACCAGCGGGTTTTCCACATATGACCTTCCTCCTTTACGGACCGTCCTGCGGCACGTCGATCTGCACGACCGTGCGCTGCGCTTCGTCGCTGAACACCCGGATCGCGGCCTGCCCGCCGTAGATCAGGCGCAGGCGGCCGGCGATGTTGGCCAGGCCCAGGTGCGCGCCCCCGGACGCTTCGCCCCGCAGCGCGGCGTCGATCTTGCGGCGGTCCTCCGGGCCGATCGCATGGCCGGTATTGATGATCTCCAGCCGCAGGCAGCTGCCCATGCGTCGGCAGGAAAGGATGATCTCCCCCCGGCCCGCCGGGGCGATGCCGTGCTCCACCGCATTTTCCAGCACGGGCTGCACCGTCAGCAGCGGCACCGTGCAGCTGAGCGCGTCCTCTTCCGTCCGGTCCGTGACGGTCAGGTCGCTCCCGAAGCGCTGTCGGATAAAGTAGATATAGGCGTTCGCCACGTTCATCTCTTCCCGGAGCGGCACCATGCGCTGGTTGCGCCGGTCCATCGTCGCGCCCAGCAGGACGCTCAGCGCGCTGACCATGGCGGGGATCGTGTCCGACTGCTCCATCCGCGCCTGCCAGTTGATGGCTTCCAGCGCGTTGTTGATGAAGTGCGGGTTGATGCGGCTCTGCAGGGCCTGGATCTGTGCATCCTTGAGCGCCAGCTCTTCCTTGTAGGTCTTGTCGATCAGCTGCTCGATCCGGCGGGACATGTTGGAGAACGCCACGCCCAGGTTGCCCAGCTCGTCGCCGCCCCGCATGGGCACCGTGACGCCCAGCTCACCCTGCTCGATGCGGAGGGAGGCCTCGGACAGCAGCGTGATGGGACGGATGATGCGCCGGCGCAGGTACAGCCCCAGCAGCACCAGGACCGGGACCAGCAGCAGGTAAATCGCCAGCGCCAGCTGCTGGGACAGGTAGTGCTCCCGGTACTGCCGGTGCCGGTCGATCGTGAGCAGCAGCCGCAGGGTATAGTCGTCACCGGCGGACTGGCGGCAGAAGCGGATGTCCGGGCCTTCTTCGGACATGCCGTCGGAATAGCTGTCCCAGCTGAGCCCGGTATCGCCCGAGTCGTCCAGCTGGACGGCGATCTGTCCCTCCCAGGTATCGGCCAGCCGCAGCAGGGGGTTCAGCAGCGTCTCCTTCCGCAGCCCCAGCGTCAGCATGCCGTAGCGCTCCATCCGCAGGTTCATCAGGTTGCGCGTCAGGTACAGCCGGCCGTCCGCCTCGTGGAAGCGGCCGCGGGTATCCATCGTCTCACCCTGCGCCAGCATCTGCCCCTGCAGGTGGTCGAGAAACCAGATCGCTTCATTGTAGCCGGACCGCGTGTACATGTACAGCTCCGGCGCCCGCACGGGATAGTAAGCCGCGAAGGTGAACAGGCTGCCGCGGCTGTATTTGCGGTCGATGTAGCTGCGGGACAGGCGCAGGTACTCCGCGTCCGCCAGGCCGCCCGCGGTCCAGCTGTCGTAGACACTGGTCAGTTCGCCGTCGTAGATCGCGTCCCGCGCCTGGGCGATCACGCTTTCGATGTTCTGGCAGGCGAGCGTCCAGGCGTGCTCCACGTCCGCCGTCAGGGCGGAGGCGGTCTTCTGCCTGAGGCCGGGCAGCAGCGTCGTCTGGATGAAGACGCTCAGCGTCAGCGCCGGGATCAGGTAGCACAGGACCATCAGCAGCGTGATCTGCACCCGGAGGGACATCCACGCGCCCCGGCGGCGACTGCGCGGCGCCGTTTCCTGCTTTGACTGCTGCATCATGCGCGGCCTCCGTCAGGCGTCGAAGGGCAGCCCCACGAAGTCGGCCATGATGCCTACCAGTGTTTTGGCGTGGTGAATGGTGTCGTCCTCGGCAAAGATGCGCACCCGGGGCTCCGTGCCCGAGAAGCGGAGGATCACCCAGGCGCCGTCAAAGTATACCTTGCAGCCGTCCAGGTAGCTGACCCGTTGGATCGGCTTGCGGAAATCCGGCAGCTTCCGGTCGGTCATCACCAGGCGGTGGATGCGGTCGCGGGTGTCCGTGGTCAGCGCCCAGTCGAACTCCGCGGTATGCAGCTCGCCGTACCGCTGGTACAGGTCTTTGATCAGCGCGCTCATGGGCTCGCCGGTCACCGACAGCATCTCCACCAGCAGGCTGGCGGCGTACAGGCCGTCCTTGCCGCTGATGTGTCCGCGTACCGTCAGCCCGCCGGAAGATTCGCCGCCGATCAGCGCGTCGTGCTGCTCCATGCCGGAGGAGATGTGCTTGAAGCCGACCGGCACCTCGAAGCATTCCTGCCCGTAGGCCGCGGCGACCCGGTCCAGCAGGTGGGTCGTGGCGGTATTGCGCACCGCCGCGCCGCGCCAGCCCTTGTGTTCCAGCAGGTAGTGGTACAGCAGCACCAGGATCTCGTTGGCGGAGACGTAGCCGCCCTTCTCGTCGATGATCCCCAGGCGGTCGGCGTCGCCGTCCGTGGCGATCCCGACGCTGGCGTGGTGGTCCAGCACCGCCTGCTGCAGGTCCATCAGGGTCTCCGGCCCCGGGGCGGGCAGGTGGCGGCCGAAGAAGGCGTCGTGCCGGTCGTTGATCACGTCCACGTCGCACCGGGCGGTGTACAGGATGGTGGCCAGCCCGTTGAGGCTTGTCCCGAACATCGGGTCCAGCACCACCCGCAGCCTGCGGCGGCGGATCGCGTCGGTGTCGATCTGCGCGAGGATGGAGTCGAGGTAGGTATCCCGCGGATCGATGAACTGAATGCTGCCGTCCTTCAGCGCCGCGTCAAAGTCCGTCCGCCGGATCTCCCTGGGATCCAGGGCGTTCGCTTCGTCCTGGACGGGCGTGGTCACGTCCTCGGTGGCGTCCCGTCCGCCATAGGTGAACAGCTTGATGCCGTTATAGATGGCGGGGTTGTGGCTGGCCGTCACCATCGCGCCGTACCGCAGCCCCAGGTGCTTGACCGTGAACATGATCAGGGGCGTCGGACAGTTGAGGTTGACAAACAGGACGCGCACGCCCTCGCCGGCCAGCACCTCGGCAAACCAGATGCAGGCTTCCCGGCTCAGAAAGCGGCGGTCATAGCCCACGACGGCGCCGTTTGCGGCGCAGCCCTCCCGTACCATGCGGCGGGCCAGGGCGGCCGCGACGCGCTGGATGTTTTCCCGGATGAATTCATCGCCGATGACGGCCCGCCAGCCGCCGGTGCCAAATTGGATCATAGCGCCCTCCT
>CACXEB010000075.1 GCA_902766515.1 uncultured Eubacteriales bacterium | reverse complement strand
TCCCGAAGGGGGGACGCCAGTCCCCCTTTCGGTCACGGTTCACAAAGCGAACAGTGACTATTTGATTGGTATCCCATGCTTTTCGAACAGCGCCTTGATCGCGACGTTCATCTTGTCGCACACCTTGTCCATGTCCTCCTCCGCGCATTCGGCGCAGAAGCCGAGGGTGACGTAGCCGGCGTCCATGCCGGTGACGCCCACGTAGGCCGGGCCGTTGGCGATGCCGTCGATGCCACGGCCGATGGCGGGGAGCTCGCGGTCCAGCATCGCCTTCACGTCATCCAGCGGCTGGTCGTAGGGAATGGCGATGTGCAGGGTGTACCGGGAATTCAGGCGGCTCAGGTTCATGACGTTGGACACGTTGCGGTTGCTGATGTTCTTCATGTGGCCGTCCTTGTTGACGATGGTCGTGGAGCGCACGCCGATCGCCCACACCCGGCCGCGGAAGCCGGCGATCTCCACGATATCCCCGATCTGGTACTCGCCGGAGAACACGATCATGATGCCGGACAGCACGTCCGCCACCAGGTCCTTGGCGCCCAGGGAGAGCGCCAGGGAGAAGATCCCCAGGGAGGCCAGCAGGGTCGCGGGATCAAACCCGAGGGCCTCCAGGCTGCAGAACAGGCCCACGATGACGACCAGGCAGCGCAGCAGGCTGAAGCTGAGGCGGCAGACCGTTTCGCCCTTGGTCTCCAGGACGCCGCAGAGGATGCTGAGCAGCCCGCGCATTCCCAGCAGGACCAGCACGACAACGCCGGTCAGGATGACGATGAGCGTCAGCGCGAACAGGTTGAACCCGCGCGTCCAGCCGCCGCCCAGCACGTACGGGATGATCGCCATGTTGCCGCCGCGCATGCCGCCGGTGCTGTACATGACGACCACGGCCGCGAGGCCGGCCGCCAGGAGGACCATCAGGACGAAGCCGGCCCTGCTTTCGGGCGTCTTGCGCGCCCACCAGCCGCGCTTCTGTTCGTCCTCCTCCTTCACCCGCTCCCGGTAGGCCCAGTCGTGGTCGTCGACGACCGTAACGCCGCTTCCGTCGATCGCCTTTTCCGTATAGCCGCGGAACAGCACGATGACCAGCAGGGCGTAGGCCGCCAGGAAGATCAGGCCGGGGACCAGGCTGTTGCCGACGAGGTTGTCAAACATCGAGCTTGTCCTGACCGCGGAATAGTAGAGGGTTTCCCCCTGCTCCACGGCGTACCCGTACCGGTCCGTCCCGTCCAGGGCGAAAAAGTCCATGAAGCCGTCGCGCAGGTCCTGCTCCCTCATGCCCAGCTCGGTGACGTTTTTCCCGACCAGCGAGGGAGCCGAAGCGGCCATGACGGTCCCGGCATGATCGACCGCGAAGATCACGCCGTCGACCGTGATCAGCGACCGCATGATATCGCCCATGGACAGGGCGTCCTCGCCGGCTTCCAGCGGCAGCACGGCCACGATCAGCGACGCGTAACCGTCGGAGACATCGCCGTCGTCCATGGCGACGCCGATCAGCTGGCGGTTGAGCCCGGTCACCTCATCCACGCGCGCGGGATGGACGATGCTCTGCACGCCGGAGATCAGGCGGCGGAAATCGTAGGTGGAGCTGCTGCCGCTCCCGCCATAGGTCAGATTGACGAACGGGGCGTCGGACAGGATCTCCCGGCCCTTGTCGTCAAACAGCATCAGGTAATCCGCGCCGATCGTCCCGCTCATCTCCGCCAGCTGCTCCCGGGTCTTCAGCTCCGGATAGAGCCCCAGCAGGACGGCGATGCGCTGGGCGTAGCTCAGGTACTGGTCGCTGCGCTGGCCGGCGATCCGCTCCTCGTGGCTGCTGTTCTCCGCCGACATGGTCAGCAGCGTGTCCAGCGCGCTCTGGCAGGTCGTCGTGCTGTTATAGATGTCCGAGAGCGCCTGCAGGTACATGCCGGTCAGCAGGAGCACCACGAAGCCCACGGCGCCCAGGGACACGGCGACCCGCCGCAGGTGCCTCGCGCCGTACACCCTGCGCTGCGTCTGGGTGACGGTGCCGCCGCCCATCACGCGCCGCGCGGAGAGGACCCAGACGGTCAGCACCAGGAAGACCGCGGCCGCGATCACCAGGAGGACCACGGTGTTGCCGTAGGCCGTCCCGTAGTAGCTGTCATGGGGGATGACGTAGGCGATGCGGATGTTCTTCCCCAGCGCCGGCACCCGCCGCGGGGCGGAGACCGCGTACATGTACCGTTCTTCCCCGATGGTCACCGGCCGGAACCCGGACTTTCCCTTGCCGATCACGATGCCGAGGTCCGACGGCTGGTCATAGCTGCCCAAGGATTCCGACCCGTAGTACGGGCGGTATCCGTCGTCATCCTCGATCCAGGCGGCGAAGTACCCGTCATAGATCGTTTCGGTGCCGGCCAGCACGGCCGCCGTGTCATAGCGGGTCTGGAAAAAGGTTTCCACACCGGACAGCGGCATATAATACAGGTAATAATAGTCGCCCGTCAGGCGGCGGTAGGCGCACAGGACGTACCCGTCGTCCTCCGCGTCCTGCAGGCGGGACCAGAAAGCGCCTTCGTCGTCCCGGAAGGGCTGGCACTCCGCCGGTGTGTAGGGCATGTCTCCCTCGTACGCCTGCGGCTCCAGCGCCGGGAGGGCCGTGGTATCCTCCGGCAGCACGTACCGGTCCCCGTCCCGGCGCAGGACGCACCCGTACGTGTAATTCTGGATCGCTTTGTCCCCATCCCGCGCGGCGATGCTCCTGAGCGGCAGCGACAGCAGGCCCAGGTTGTCGCGGAGCTGCGCCTCAAAATCCCGGTCCGCCTTCGCCTGCGCCGCCGAAAGGTTGGCCAGGGCGAGCCGGATCCCTTCCATCTTCATGTCCGTTTTCGAGTCGCTGTCCCGGACGCTTCCCGACGCGTACCACAGGAACCCGCCCGCCATGACGCAGATGATCAGGCACACGGCGGCGATGGTGAACCACTGTTTTTTCCCCATAGATATCCCCCTCCCAGGAGCGGTATACAGGACGGAATGCGGTGTGTGGTGTTTTGCTCGCGGACAGGATATCACATTTTGTCTGCAAGTACAACGGGATTTGTCAGCATCCGGTTTTATGGTCGAATCTGCACAGAATTTTCCCGATAATGCGCGGAAATGGTCGGAACGGCTTGGTATAATAACGGCAGTACACAATCGAAGCCACTTTGCGCGGCAGCGCGGCAAGAACGGGGAGAGAGAACAATGAAGGATTACCATCAGGGCGGGTTTACGCTCCCGGGAGAAGCGGGATATGAGGCGCTGACACTGGCCATGGCGCGGAAATGGGGCGCCGACGTCATCCGGGACTCCGACGGCACCAAACTGTCGTCTGAAATCGTCGAAGCGGGATACAGGATCTATTCCACCATCTGCATCATCCGGGAGCACAACGCGTTTGCCCAGGCCCATCCGGACGCCCAGCAGCAGACCTTTCTGAGCTCCGACCCCGTGGTCGCGACCGGGGACACGGTCGTGATCGCGCCGCTCCAAGGCTATTTCGAAGAGCAGTTTGAGGTCAACGGCTCGGCCGATGCCCTGCCCTACTGGCAGGTATGGGACCGGACGGCCGGACAGCCGGTCCCCGCCGGGGACTGGACCTACGCGGACGGCGCGGTGACGGTCCGGGGCTGCGTGCCGTACCACCGGTATACCGTCTCCTTCCTCGCCTGGCGCATCTGGGAAGAGATCAACATGTACAACCACACCACCAACCACTGGACCAGCGAGCACCTGCGGCAGCTGGACCCGCGCCACCCGGCGGCCTGGGCCTACCTGCAGGACTGGCTGCGCGGCTGGTGCGAAAAGAATCCGGATACCAGCGTGGTGCGGCTGACCTCCCTGTTCTACAACTTCGTCTGGATTTTCGGCAGCGACCCGCGCCGCCGCACCCGCTTCGTGGACTGGGCCAGCTATGACTTTACCGTGAGCCCGGCCGCGCTTCGGGCGTTCGAGCAGGAATACGGCTACGCCCTGACGGCGGAGGATTTCATCCACCAGGGCCGGCTGCAGGCCACACACCGGCCGCCGACCGCGCACAAGCGGGACTATATGGACTTTATCATGCGCTTCGTCGCCGAAAAGGCGAAGGCGCTGGTGGACATCATCCACGCGTACGGCAAGCAGGCCTACGTGTTCTACGACGACAGCTGGGTAGGCATGGAGCCGTACGGCCCCTATTTCGCCTCCGTCGGCTTTGACGGCCTGATCAAGTGCGTGTTCTCCGGCTTTGAGTGCCGGCTGTGCGCCGGGGCGGACGTGCCCGTCCACGAGCTCCGCTTCCACCCCTACCTGTTCCCGGTCGGGCTGGGCGGCCTGCCCACCTTCATGGAGGGCGGCCACCCCGAGCAGGACGCCATGGCCTACTGGCTGCATGTCCGCCGGGCGCTGGCGCGGCAGTGCGTGGACCGCATCGGGCTGGGCGGATACCTGCACCTGACGATCGGCCAGGACGCCTTCAACGACGCGATCGAGCAGATGGCCGTCGAATTCCGGCGGCTCAAGGACCTGCACGCCCAGGGGGCGCCCGCGGTCCTGCCGGTCACCGTCGCGGTGCTGCATACCTGGGGATCGCTGCGGTCCTGGACCCTCTCCGGCCATTTCCACGAGACGGATGGCAACGTCCTGATCCACATCAACGAAGCCCTGTCCGGCCTGCCGGTCCGGGTGAAATTCGTGAGCTTTGACGACGTCCTCCACGGCGCGCTCCGGGACGCGGACGTGCTGATCAACGCGGGCCGCGCCGGGGACGCCTGGAGCGGCGGCGACGCCTGGCGGGATCCCGCGCTGGTCAGCGAGATCACCCGCTTCGTCCATGAGGGCGGCAGCCTGATCGGCGTCGGGGAGCCCTCCGCGGTGGACGGCGGCGATACCCGCTTTGCCCTCGCGCATGTCCTGGGCGTCGACCAGGATGACGGCGCCTATGCCTGCCACCAGCCCTGGGCCTTTGACACGGAGCAGGACGCGCCCTTCTATATCGCCCCGGGCGCCATCGGCGCCACCACCGGCATCCGCCTGACCGATCCGGAAACCCGTGTCCTGCGCGCCGCGGACGGCGTCCCGACCCTGACCCTGCACGCCTTCGGCAGGGGGCAGGCGGCCTACCTGGGCGGCTTCAGCTACAGCCCCGCCGCCGCGCGGACGCTCCTGGAACTGCTGCTCTGCCTGACGGGCGCGGAGGGCAGCGCGGCCGGCCTGACGGACAGCCCGGAGGCCGAATGCGCCTGGTACCCGGCCTCGCGGACCCTCGTGGTCATGAACAACGCCGACACGCCGGCCGACATTACGGTCCGCCTCCCGCACGGCCAGGTATCGCTGCGCCTGGACGCCTGCCGGATGGCCTTCGAGCAGGTGCCGGAGACTTGAGCGTCCCGGACGTTTATGGTCGTTTTTGCACAATTTTCAGCGGAAAATAGCCGGAAATGAACCACATTATACTATATAATAGTTCCATAGAAATTTCTGATCCAGGCGTCCGTGTCATGCCGGCCGACCGGCTTCCATAATGAATTTCCTGATTGAACCGACGCTGAAAAGGAGAGATGCGCAAGATGTCCATCCGTGACTTACCCAGAGGCTCCAGGCGGGCGTCGGCCTTCGGCGTGTACATGAAGCGCTACTGGCCGCTGTACGCCATGCTGATCCTGCCGACGGCGTTCTGCCTGCTGTTCAAGTACTGGCCCATGACGGGCCTGGTGATGGCCTTCAAGAACTTCAAGATGATGAAGGGCATCTGGGGCAGCGACTGGAACGGGTTTGACAACTTCAACTACCTCTTCAGCCGGAGCGAGTCCATCGGCGTCATCCTGCAGACGCTCAAGCTGAACCTGCTGGACCTGGTGTTCGGCTTCACGATGCCGATCATCCTGTCCATCCTGCTCAACGAAGTCCGCTCCAAGTCGTTCAAGCGCATCACCCAGACGGTCATCTACCTGCCGCACTTCCTTTCGTGGGTCATCATCTCGTCGCTGTTCATCATGCTGCTGCGCACGGAAACGGGCATGATCAACGTCATCGCCGCCAGCATGGGCGGCAACAAGGTGCCCTACCTGGAGGACAACACCCTCTGGCAGGTCGTGTACGTCTTCATCGGCGTCTGGCAGTCGATGGGCTGGGGCACGATCATCTACCTGGCGGCCATCACCGGCATTTCCGCCGAGCTGTACGAAGCCGCCACCGTGGACGGCGCCGGACGGTTCGCCAAGATCTGGCACGTGACCCTGCCCGGCATCCGCGGCACCATCGTCACGCTGCTGATCATGAACCTGGGCCGCATCCTGGGCTCCTCCTTCGAGCGCGTCAATTCCCTCTCCAACCCTTACGTGGTCATGAAGAGCGCGAACGTGATCTCCACCTACATCTACCGCGTGGGTCTTTCCAGCGGCAAATACCACTACGCCACCGCCATGGGACTGTTCCAGAACGTGATCGGCATCATCCTGATCCTGATCTCGGACCGGGTCGCCAAGTCCCTGGGCGAGAGCGGCCTGATCTGAGGGAGGTGCCGGCATGCAGCATACAGAGCGCGTCCAAAGCGGCCATCACCGCATCAGCCAGTCCGCCGGGAGCCATGTGTTTGACATCGTCATCCATGTCATCCTGGTCATCGTGGGGCTGATGTGCCTGCTGCCCTTCCTGCACGTAGCGGCCATGAGCTTTTCCTCCAACAGCGCGGTCATCAGCCAGAAGGTCTTCTTCCTGCCGGTGGACTTCTCCCTGGAGGGCTACCGGATGATCGTGGGCGATCCGTCCATGATGCGGTCCCTGGGCATCACCGTGCTGATCACGGTCGCCTTTACCGCGCTGGGCATGATCCTGTCCATCCTGGCCGCGTACCCGCTGACCAAGAAGGACCTGAAGGGCCGCACCTTCTTCGCCTTCCTGTACATGTTCACCATGTACTTCGGCGGCGGCCTGATCCCGGAATACCTGCTGATCAAAGACCTGAAGATGCTCAACACCATCTGGTCGCTGATCCTGCCGCTGGCGTTCAGCGCGTACAACATCATCATCCTGCGCTCCTTCATCCAGTCCTCCATCCCGGATTCGCTGGAGGAGGCCGCCTTCCTGGACGGCGCCAGCTACTGGGACGTGCTCTTCCGGGTCGTCCTGCCGCTGTCCACGCCGGTATTGGCCACGCTGTGCCTGTTCTTCGCCGTCGGCCGGTGGAACGCGTACGGCGACGCGCTGTACTACGTCAAGTCCACCTCCAGGCTGTACCCGCTGCAGCTCAAGCTGTATTACCTGATGGGCATGGCGAGCGACGCCGCGACCCTGGCCGAGGGCGGCAGCACCAACTATGTGACCGCCGAGGTAGTCAAGTCCACCTGCGTCATGTTCGCCACGATCCCGATCATCATCCTGTACCCCTTCCTCCAGCGCTATTTCGTGACCGGCATCATGATCGGCGCCGTCAAGGGCTGATGCGCAGGCTCCCCGCTCTTTCCCCCGGTTATCCGCGGCATTTTGCCGCAGAACGATAACAAAATTCAAAAGGAGGATTCCCCATGAAGAAAACGTTTGCTATGCTGCTGGCGCTCATCATGGTCCTGTCCATGGCGAGCATCCCCGCGCTGGCGGAGGACCAGGTGAGCACCACCGCGTCCGGCGCCAAGGTCATCACCTACGGCGAGCAGATCGAGCTCAAGGTCCCGATCTACCAGCGCAACGGCATCAAGGATCCCATCGAGGACAACTACTGGACCCGCTGGGTACAGGCGAACTTTGGTGACAAGTACAACATCAAGGTGACCTATATCCCGATCTCCCGTTCGGAAGAAGTCAAGGACTTCACCCTCATGATGGGCTCCGCGGACACCGCGCCCGACATGATCTTCCACTATGACAACCCGCAGCTGCTGGCTTACATCGACCAGGAGTTCGTGCAGGAAATCGACGAAGAGATGGTCAAGGAATACATGCCTGACTACCTCGCGTACGTGGGCGACGACGCCTACCAGGCCGGCAAGTACAACGTGGGCGGCAAGAAGGTCCAGATGTACTTCCCCGCTGCCCGTGACGACGCTGACAACTGGGCGACCGTGATCCGCGCTGACTGGCTCGAGAAGGTCGGCAAGGCGATGCCCACCTCCGTCGAGGAATACCTGGACGTGCTCCGCGCCTTCCGTGACGCCAACCTGGGCGGCGACTACACCATCCCCGCCACG